>NZ_JAYSCO010000021.1:0-23948 GCF_041914865.1 Pseudoduganella sp.
ACAAGGAAGGCTTCCTGCGCTCCGAGCGCTCCCTGATCCAGACCATCGGCCGCGCAGCGCGTAACCTGAACGGCGTGGCGATCCTGTATGCCGACAACATCACCGACTCGATGAAGCGTGCGATTGACGAGACGGAACGGCGCCGCGCCAAGCAGATCGCCTACAACGAGAAGATGGGCATCACGCCGCGCGGCGTGAAGAAGATCATTAAGGACATGATCGACGGCGTCTACAGTGCCGCCGCGCGCGAGCAGCTGGAAGTGGCGGAGGAAGCGGCCAAGTACGAGGCCATGAGCGAGAAGCAGATCAGCAAGGAGATCAAGCGTCTCGAAAAGCTCATGCTCGACCACGCGAAAAACCTCGAGTTCGAGAAAGCGGCGCAGGTGCGCGACCAGCTGCACCACCTCAAGCAGCAGCTGTTCGGCGCCCCCGGCGCCGATGCCCTGCCCAGCTGAACGCCGGCTTAATGGGCAAAGGCGGCGCGCCGCTCGCCGCCGGCGCGCCGTTCCTGCGGCGCGCGTTCCACCTTGCCGGCCGGCTGGCGCAGGCGCCATGCCAGCGCCAGCAGCAGGACCCCGCTGATGATGGCATAGATGCCGATCACATAGGCCACCGCCAGGGCGCCCAGGTCGGGCATCAGGAACACCAGGAAACCGAAAGCGATCGACACGGCGCCGTTCAACAGCAGCAGCCATTCATTGCGCAGCTTCCGGCGCAAGCGTACCGCGATGGCGATGTCGAGCACGCCGCCCACCAGCGCATTGGCGCCGATCAGCAGCACCAGCACCAGCAGCGTCAGGCCGGGAATCAGCACCGCCACCACGCCGGCGGCAATGCCGACCACGCCCAGCAGCAAAGGCAGCCACCAGTCCTCGTCCACCTTGCGGTGGCGGACGGCGCCGATAATGGACAGGATACCGCCCAGCAGCGCGTAGGCAGCAAACAGCATCAGCAGCAGGTACCAGCCGGCGGCGGGCACCATCAAGGCTACCACGCCGAATGACAAGGCGATCAGCCCGCGCAGGGCAGGCATCCACCAGGATCGGTAGAGTGAATTGTTCATCGCGGCCCCCTCCTCCATTGATTCAGGAAGCCGGATGATAGCGCCGATGCGGGCGATGGCGGCGCGGCAATGCGCTGCCAGGCCCGCGGCGCGTGGATCAGGACGGCTGCTTGACGATGCGCAGGTAAGGCTTCGGCGCCTTCCAGCCGTTCGGGTAGATGCCCTTGGCTTCCTCGTCGCTGACGGAGCCGGCGATGATCACGTCGTCACCGTGCTTCCAGTTCACCGGCGTTGCCACCTTGTGCTTGGCGGTCAGCTGCATCGAATCAAGCACGCGCAGGATCTCGTCGAAGTTGCGGCCGGTGGTCATCGGGTAGGTCAGCATCAGCTTGATCTTCTTGTCCGGGCCGATGATGAACACGGAGCGCACGGTGGCGTTGGTGGCGGCGGTGCGGCCTTCCGAAGTGCCCGCCTCTTCCGCCGGCAGCATGTTGTACAGCTTGGCCACCTGCAGGTCGGTGTCGCCGATCATCGGGTACTTCACGGCCGCGCCCTGGGTTTCCTCGATGTCGGCCGCCCACTTGCTGTGGTTCTCGACCGGGTCGATCGACAGGCCGATGATCTTGGTATTACGCTTGGTGAACTCCGGCTCGATCTTGGCCATATAGCCCAGCTCAGTGGTGCACACCGGGGTAAAATCCTTCGGGTGCGAGAACAGCACAGCCCACTGGTCGCCAATCCATTCGTGGAAATCGATCGGACCCTGGGTGGTCTGGGCTTTGAAGTTGGGTGCGGTATCGTTGATGCGCAGGGACATGACAGCTCCTTTAATGATTGGCTTGGCGGGATCGTTATCGTGCCACGCCGTCATTATCAAAGCAATATGTTTTCAGCTCAGTAAATCGCCAATGGCCGAGATGCCATCGCCAATGATCTCCACCAGGCCGGCAGCCGCATCGATGCCTTCAACCACATCCAGCACGCCAATTCCGGCGCCTTCCACCGGCGTCGGCGCCGGCGGCGGCGCGGCCGCCAGGCGCGCCCGGGCCGCTTCGGCGCGCGCCAGCCTGGCTTCGCGCCGGGCGATCACTTCCGGCGCCAATCTCGCCTCCGGCGGCAAATCGGCGCCGCAGTACAGGCAGCGCGCCACGGCCCGGTTCAACACGCCGCGCTTGCAGGCCGCGCAGCTGAACTTCGGTTTCACCTCTTTCATGCGCCCTCCTTGCGCGCCGCAACCAGGTCGCGCATGATGGGCCGCCCATAGCGCGTAAGGGCGGCGAACAATTGCTCCACCAAGGGTGTGATGAGGCGCACCGCCTCCGCTTCTGTCAGTCCCCGGTAGTCGTCGCATTCCTCCGCCAGGCTGGCCGGCGGCGGCACGTCGACGCGCTCGATCTTCCACGCAAAGGGCAAGTCGCCGCATTCGTTCAGCACCACCCAGCCCTCGTCTTCGGCGTAATGCTCCGGCCGGTAAATCTTCGCCACCGGCTCCGGATAGCGGCCCAGGCGCGACCACCAGATCTCGCACTGGAAATCATCCCGGCCGCCCGGGTGCGGCGTGACGCTGATGTAGATGCGCATGTCGGGCAACGCCTGCCACAGGAACTCGCGATTCGCCGGGCGGCGCATCGGGTTCTTGTCGAATTTGTCGAGCGCGAACTCCGGGAAGTGAACCGGCATGCCCTCATCGACCAGCCGGACCAGCACTTTGCGATACAGCTTGTTCATGCCGCCTGCCCGTCCCGCGCCAGCACCGCGCCCACCAGGTCGCCCTGCGACAGCAGCGACGAACGGCCCTGCGCATCGAGCGCGAACATGCCGCGCCCGTTGCTGTAGACGACGGTGCCACCGGGCGTGATGTCGAAAGAGCTCACATTGCTGGCCACCACCGACTCGCTGCCGCCGCGCGTGCGGCGCACCAGCTGCCAGGACGCCGGCACCAGCGAGGGCACGCCGCCGATGCTGGCCTCCCTGCGCAGGGCGCGCTCGGCGTCGATGCGCCGGCCCTGCAGCACGATGTTCTTCATATCGGCCTGCAGCGGCATGCCGCCGGCGCCGGTCAGCGGCTTGCGCGAGTACATCAGCGAGAAGAAGTTCAGGTAATGGAACAGCGCGCGCAGCAGGCGGAACGGGAACAAGATGGTGTCCAGCACCACGTTGCCCGCGTTGTACTGCGGCGGCTCGTACGGGCGGCGGATAAAGAACAGAGCACCGTCCGCCGCCACGCGCGGCGACAGGAAATCGTAGCGCGGATCGTCCAGCACCGGGGTAACGCGGCCGGTCGCCGTGTTCAGTTCCTGCAGCGTCACATGGCCGATGGCGGCCCAGCCGCCGTTCTGGTCGCGCCCGATGCCGGCGGACTGGTAGATCACCACCCCTTCCGCGCCCGGCACCGCGGTCGGCGCCGCATCGATGGTGTCGCCGCCGGTCAGTTCGCGCAAGCCGTCGCCGTTCGCCTGCATGCAGGCGATGTGGCTGGCGCCGCCGCGCGACTCCATGGTGCAGTAAATCGTCCGGCCGGACGGCGACAACGCCATATCCTGCAGGCGCAACTGCTGGCGGTGCAGCAGGCGTTCCTCATGTCCGCTCGCCAGGTCGTAGGAAAACAGGCCGCCCATCCCGTGGTCGGCCTGGAAGTACAGCAGCTTGCCGTCGCCGGTGAAACGGGCGGAAGAAACCAGGATCGGATCGGCGTCCCGTTCAAAGTCGCGGTAGTTGCCCTGCGCGGCGACGCCGAACGCCGTATCCTTTTTCCACGCATTCTTTTCGCGATTGCGCTCGGCACGGTCCATCGCCTGCTGCGCGTAGGGGCTGCTGATCTCCTGCACCGCGCCGTAACCGCCCTGCACGAACAGCTTGCCGTTGGAGACCCAGCCAACCTGCACCGGCGGCGCATTGCCGCCCATGACCGGTGCTGCGCCCGGCGCCGGGTTCGCCGCAGCGGCCGGCTGCACATACTTGTTGGTCGACTGGTAGAACAGCACGACCAGCAGGACAATGACTATCAGTACGATCAGGACATGCATGACTCACCTTCGTTCGCGTGCCGCCGCGCGGCAAATGCGGACAATTATATTGCCATTGCCGACCAGCAAAATTCACGGAAAGTCACGCCCGGCGTCAAAGTGTCCTGACGAACTCGCGCACGCCGCCCAGCAGCATCTCGACTGCCATCGCCGCCAGGATCAGGCCCATCAAACGCTCGAAGGCCGTCATCACCTGCGGCCCCAGCACCTTCTGCAGGCGCTCGGCGCCCAGGAACACGGCCAGCCACACCACCACCACCGCCGCCAGCGCCGCCATGTGCACCAGCACTTCGCCGGTGGTATCGCGCGAGAACAGCAGCACCGTCGCCAGCGCCGACGGGCCGGCCAGGGCGGGAATCGCCAGCGGCACGATGAACGGCTCGCCGCCCTCCTGCTTGCCCAGCACCCCGTCCGGATGCGGGAACACCATGCGGATCGCGATCAGCATCAGGATCACGCTGCCGGCGATGCGCAGCGAGGCTTCCGACAGGCTCAGGGCCTTCAGGAAGTGGCTGCCGAAGAACATGAACACCAGCAGCACGACGAACGCGATCAGGCATTCGCGCACCACGATCTTGGGCCGCCGCTTGGGCGGCACGGTGGCCAGCGCCGATGCAAAAATGGGAACATTGCCGAATGGGTCAGTGACCAGCATCAGCAGGATAAAGGTCTGGAGGAAGTCTTGGGTCATGAGCGAGAGTTTACACCACCGGCTTGCACAGCAGGAGTGGCAACTGCCGCCCCGCCCTTGCCCAGTTTGCGGTCGCACGCGTCAACGCCCGCCACGTCCGGCCACAACTCGGGCACGATGCGCTCCCCCAGCTCCTGGCGCAGCTTGTGGTAAGTTGCGCGGTCGTTGGCGCGGCAGGCGAAGGAAGCGAACTTGTTGCGGCCCCTCAGGTCCTGCGGATTGCGCTGCAACAGGTCCTCGAAGCCGGCCTTCACCATGCGCCACTCCGGCAAGCCGCGCTGCTCGCGGAACTGGATCGCCTCGCTGCCGTTGCCGTCCTCGCGCCAGTACAGGCGCGCATACATGGCGCCGCCCTCCACCGACCGGGTGAAGAACACGGCGCGCCGCGCGAACTGGTCGAACTGCACCAGGCTGCCACCGCGGCGCGGGCTGTAGGCAAGCGACATGGCGAAGTGGATCTGCAGGTCGTTCGGGAACACCTGCACCGCATCGAGGTAGGCGCGGGCCGCGCTGCGGCTCGACACCGCCCCGTCCAGCTGCAGGCTGATGTTCAGGCTGTGCCACAACGGGCAGGCATTGGCCTGCGCCTTGACCTGCTGCAGGCGCGCCTTGCCGTGCCCCAGCTGCTCCTGGTAGAAGTCCATCGCCTCCTTCGGCAGCTGGCCGATGGCGCCCAGCCGCAGCTGCGAGGCGTAGGCGCGCCAGTAGATCGCCTCCACCAGCGCGCCGGCCAGCGATTCGGGCGCCTGCTGGCGCCACTGGGCCAGCGCGCTGCGGTCGGCAGCCCAGCTTTGCGTGGTGCGGAAGTAGTTGTCGAACTGCGCCTCGAATCCGGCGCCATCGCTCAGGCACCAGTCGCGCAGCCCGCGCTCGATCGCGTCGAACTTGCGCTCCGCCCACAGCTTCTGCAGCACGGGCGGCTTGGCAGTGGCGCTGGCGGCGCCGGGTTCGGCGGCAGCGCTGGCCAGCAACAGCGACAACAACAACGAAGGAAACATCTGCAATCCCGACAACAGCAAAACGATATCAAGAATTGTATAGTCATTTCCGTGTGGAAATATCCCGAAAAGTCACTAACGGCTATTTTTTTAACAGCATGTGGCTAATTCAGTACACCAGCCGCCTGCCCGCCCGGGACCGCAGCGCAGCCGTCCCGGCATTCCGCGATTGCCAGCAGCGCGCAAGTCGCTTACCCTGCGCACGCCCCTACTTTTAATGGAAAGAGATTTATGAAACGACTGCTCTCCACCTGCCTTATCGGCGCCAGCCTGGCCCTGGCCCTGACCGCCTGCGACCGCACGCGCACCCCGGCCCCGGCCCCGGCCGATGCCGCCTCCGCCATGCCGCTGCAGAAGATCGACACCGCCGCGGGCACCGGCGCCGAAGCCACTGCCGGCGCCACCGTGGTGGTCAACTACACCGGCTGGATTTACGAACCGAATGCGCCGCAGCAGCACGGCGCGCAATTCGATTCCTCGGTCGGCCGCAGCCCGTTCAGCTTCAAGCTGGGCGCCGGCCAGGTCATCCCCGGCTGGGACCAGGGCGTGCAAGGCATGAAGGTCGGCGGCAAGCGCACCCTGATCGTACCGGCCCACCTGGGCTACGGCAGCAACGGCATCGGCCCGATCCCGCCCAACTCCAACCTGATCTTCGACGTCGAACTGCTCGAAGTGAAATAAAAAAAGCGGAAGGGCTTCCACCCTTCCGCTTTTTTCCTGAAGCCGTGCGCTGTTACGCGCCGGTTTCGCCCTTCTTGATCCACGCCGCCAGCTGGTGCGGACGCAGGCCGTCGTAGTCTTCGAACGGCTGGTGGATCCATGGGTTGTGCGGCAGTTCTTCCATCTGGTAGTCCGGCTTGAACGCGGAGCAGCCTTTGGTCCAGATCACGGCCGATTTCACCTCGGTCACGCCTTCGAAGTTGTCCTTCAGGTGCTTCATCACCTTGGTCAGGGTCACGCCGGAATCGGCCAGGTCGTCCACCAGCAGGATCTTGCCGGACAGCGGGCCCTTGGTCATGGTCATGTACTTGGCGATATCCAGGTCGCCGCGCACGGTGCCGGCTTCTTCGCGGTAGGAGCTGGTCGACAGGATCGCCAGCGGCACGTCGAAGATGCGCGAGAACACGTCGCCCGGGCGCACGCCGCCGCGCGCCAGGCACAGCACCATGTCGAACTTCCAGCCCGATTCATGGACCTTCAGCGCCAGGCGCTCGATCAGGCGGTGGTACTCGTCCCAGCTAACCCACAGGTGCTTTTGGTCGGATACAGGAGTGGTCATGCTCTTATTCTTTCTGATTATTCAAATGGGTGGCGCAGGACGATGGTCTCTTCGCGGTCAGGGCCGGTGGATACCATATCGATCGGCACGCCGACCACTTCTTCGATGCGCTTGATGTAGGCGCGGGCGGTAGCCGGCAGCGCGTCCATCGACTTGGCGCCGACGGTGCTTTCCTTCCAGCCTGGCATTTCTTCGTAGATCGGCTCGCAGCGTGCTGCATCTTCGGCGCCGACCGGGAAGATGTCGACCTTGCGGCCGTCGATCATGTAGCCGGTGCAGATCTTCAGGGTTTCCAGGCCGTCCAGCACGTCCAGCTTGGTCAGGCACATGCCCGACACGCCGTTGATCTGCACCGAGCGGCGCAGCAGCGCAGCGTCGAACCAGCCGCAACGGCGGGCACGGCCGGTCACGGTGCCGAACTCGTGGCCGACGGACGACAGGTGGTGGCCAACGCCGGCATCGGTCGGCAGTTCGGACGGGAACGGGCCGGAACCGACGCGGGTGGTGTAGGCCTTGGTGATGCCCAGAATGTAGTGCAGCATGCCAGGACCGACGCCGGCGCCGGCAGCGGCGTTACCGGCCACGCAGTTCGACGAGGTGACGAACGGGTAGGTGCCGTGGTCGACGTCCAGCAGCGAGCCTTGCGCGCCTTCGAACAGCAGCGAGCCGCCGGCCTTGTGGGTGGCGTACAGGGCGGAGGATACGTCGGTCACCATCGGGCGCAGGCGCGGCACATAGGCCAGCGCGTCGTCCAGGGTCTTCTGGTAGTCGATCTTCGGCGCCTTGAGGTAGTTCTCCAGCACGAAGTTGTGGTAGTCCAGGTTCTCTTTCAGCTTCTCGGCGAAACGCTCGGCGTTCAGCAGGTCGGCCACGCGGATGGCGCGGCGCGCCACCTTGTCTTCATAGGTCGGGCCGATGCCCTTGCCGGTGGTGCCGATCTTGGCGGCGCCGCGCGCTGCTTCACGGGCCGCATCCAGCGCGGTGTGGTAAGGCAGGATGACCGGGCAAGCTTCGGAAATCTTCAGGCGCGAAGCCACTTCCACCCCGGCCGCTTCCAGCTTGTCGATTTCGCGCAGCACGTCCGGCACGGACAGCACCACGCCGTTGCCGATGTAGCAGGCCACGCCCGGGCGCATAATGCCCGACGGGATCAGCTGCAGGGCGGTCTTGACGCCGCCGATCACGAGGGTGTGGCCCGCGTTGTGGCCGCCCTGGAAGCGCACCACGCCCTGGGCGTGTTCGGTCAGCCAGTCGACGATTTTGCCTTTGCCTTCATCGCCCCACTGGGTGCCGATAACAACAACGTTCTTTGCAGTTTTGTTTGACATCACAATTAACCTAAGTTTTTGAGAATCCAGTTACTACCACTTTCGTCGAGCACCAGCGCGCGATCGCACTCGAACTCGTCCTGTTCATCGTTATGACCCGGCAGCGACTGGATCACAACTTCGCCGGACTTGCGCAGCTCGGCGATTTTTTCTTTCAGCTCCGGCGCATTGCCCCACGGTGCGCGGATCGAATGCTTGCGCTCCGCGGTCGGCAGCAGGCGCGCCAGTTCGCGCAGGTCCAGCGAGAAGCCGGTGGCCGGACGCGCGCGGCCGAAGGCTTCGCCCACGTGGTCGTAGCGGCCGCCGCGCGCCACCGCGTTCGGCAGGCCCGGCACGTACAGCGCGAACATTGCGCCGCTTTCGTACTGGTAGCCGCGCAGGTCGGCCAGGTCGATCGTCACGTCGGCGCGGCCGATGGCCGATGCCGCCAGCGCCGCCAGTTCGGCCAGCGCGTGGGTGATGCCCGGCAGCGCCGGCAGTGCCTCGCGCGCGCGCTTCAGCACTTCCACGTCGCCGTACAGGCTTGGCAGGGCCAGGAGCGCGGCGCGCGTCGTTTCATTGTACTTGGCGGTCTGCTGCTGCAGGCCCGGCACGTCCTTCGCGCGCAACAGCTGCACGATGGCGTCGTAATCCTTCCTGGCCGCCGCATCCTGCTCCAGGATCGCGTGCAGCACGCCGACATGGGTCAGGTCCAGGCGCACGTCGGTGAAGCCGGCCAGGGCCAGCGAACCGAGCGCCAGCTCCTGGATTTCGGCGTCCGCTTCCAGGCCGGCATGGCCGTAGATTTCGGCGCCGATCTGGAACGGCTCGCGCGTGGCGTGCAGGCCGGACGGGCGCGTATGCAGCACCGAACCGGCATAGCACAGGCGCGTCACGGTGGCGCGGTTCAGCAGGTGGGCGTCGATACGGGCAACCTGGGTGGTCATGTCGGCGCGCAGGCCCAGCATGCGGCCGGAAATCTGGTCCACCAGCTTGAAGGTGCGCAGGTCGGTGTCGGCGCCGGCGCCGGTCATCAACGATTCCACGTACTCCAGCATCGGCGGCATGACCAGCTCGTAGCCGTACAGCCGGAAGTTATCCAGCATCAGGCGGCGCAATTCCTCGATCTTGCGTGCTTCGGACGGCAAGACGTCGGCGATATATTCAGGCAAAAGCCAATTCGGCATGGTTGGTGCTATTGAAATAGAAACAATGCAGGCGCAGCTACGCGCCCCGAAAACCGGAGAACCAAACCGCGTATTTTACGCGAATTTGCTGCGGTGCAGGTAAAAAGTTTAACCCGGTAAACCCGGGTCAGACCCAAGGGTCTGACCCTGACCGGTGGCGGCCGCGGGGCCATTCTTGCAGTAAGGGACGGGAGCTGGGCCTAGGGCCAGCTCCCGCCGCCGTACCGGGGTTTACTTGCCCGAGCCTGCGCTCTTGAAGTATTTGAAGAAGTCGGACTGCGGATCGACCAGCATCACGTCAGCCTTGGTCTTGAAGGAGGCGCGGTAGGCTTCCAGCGAGCGGTAGAACTTGTAGAACTCCGGGTTGCGGCCAAACGCCTCGGCATAGATCTGCGAGGCCTTGGCGTCGCCCTCGCCCTTGATCTTCTCGGCCTCGCGGTAGGCTTCGGCCAGGATCACGGTGCGCTGCTTGTCGGCGTCGGCGCGGATCTGCTCCGACTCGGCGGAACCGGTGGAACGCGCCTCGTTGGCCACGCGCATACGCTCGGCCTTCATGCGCTCGTACACCGAGTTGTTGATCTGCTCCACGTAGTCCACCCGCTTCAGGCGCACGTCGACGATTTCCACGCCGATCTGCTTGGCCTCGTCGACAACTTTGCTGCGGATCGATTCCATCACCTTGCCGCGCTGGCCGGAAATCACTTCGCGCACGGTGCGCTTGGTGATCTCGTCGTTCAGCGCCGCCTTGACGATCTGCTGCATGCGGTCGCCGGCGCGATTTTCGTCGCCGCCGAAGGAGACGAAATACAGTCGCGGCTCGGTCACGCGCCATTTGACGAAGGCATCCACCAGGATGTTCATCTTTTCAGCGGTGATGAAGCGGTCGGCCTCTTTCGGGTCCAGGGTCTGGATGCGCTTGTCCAGGTACACCACGTTCTGGAACGGCGGCGGCAGCTTGAAGTGCAGGCCAGGCTCGGAAATCACCTGCTTCACTTCACCCAGCGCGAACACGATGGCGTACTTGCGCTGGTCCACCACGAACACGGTGGACGACAGCAGCATCAGGGCGATAAAGCCCGTAATCAGGATGGTTGCAAAGCGATTCATTAACGGCCCTCCCGGTCACGGGACGATTCACGCGAACGGCCGTCGCGGCGGTTCGTGTCGGTAGTCGGTTCTGGCAGCAGCACGGCGGCCGGCGGCGGCGCGCTCACGCTGGCGGCGCGCGCCTCGGTGGCGGCCACTTGCGCGATCAGCTTGTCCAGCGGCAGGTACAGCAGGTTGCTGCCGGCCTTGGAGTCCACCATCACCTTGCTGGTGTTGGCGAAGATCTGCTGCATGGTGTCCAGGTACATGCGGTCGCGCGTCACGGCCGGCGCCTTCTGGTACTCGGCCAGCACCGACTTGAAGCGGTCGGCGTTACCGGTCGCGTTCTGCACCGTCATGGCGCGGTACGCCTCGGCTTCCTGGATCAGGCGGAATGCCGCGCCGCGCGCTTTCGGTACGATGTCGTTGGCATAGGCCTGGCCTTCGTTCTTCTGGCGCTCGCGGTCCTGGCCGGCTTTCACGGCGTCGTCAAACGCGGCCTGCACCTGCTCCGGCGGCTGCACGCCCTGCATCGTCACATTGGTCACCTGCGCGCCCGATTTGTAGCGGTCCAGGATCGACTGCATCAGCTGCTGGGTATCGGCCGCCACCTTCTCGCGGCCTTCGTACAGCACGAAGTCCATCTTGCTGCGGCCGACGATCTCGCGGATGGCCGTTTCGGCCACCTGGCGCACGGTATCTTCCGCGTCACGGTTGGCGTACAGCCAGTCGACCGCGTTCTTCAGCTTGTACTGCACCGCGAACTGGATGTCGATGATGTTCTCGTCTTCGGTCAGCATCAGCGCCTCGGACGCCATCTTGGTCTTGGCGCTGCCGCGGTAGCCCACTTCCACCGTACGCACGGTGGACACGTTGACGGTTTCATTGTTCTGGAACGGGTACGGCCAGCGCCAGTTGAAACCGGCCGGCGTGGTGTGGCTGAATTTGCCGAACGTGGTGACCACGCCGGTCTGGCCTTCCTGCACGATGAAGGCGCCGGAGGCGAGCCACACCAGTACCGCGACCGAGGCCACCGCGCCGAAGGTGATGCCGGCGCCCTTCATGTCGCCGCCGCCACTGCCGCCGCCGCCGTTGCCGCCGCCGCTGTTGCGGTTCTTGCCGCCGCCGAACAGGCCGTTCAGGCGCTGGTTGAAATCGCGCCAGAGCTGATCGAGGTCGGGTGGACCTTCGCCGGGCTTTTTGCCTTCCTGGGCCTTGCGGTTGTCCTTGTCCTTGTCGTTGCCCCAGTTATGGTCGTTCAAGGACAGCTTCAGGCCAAGTCTTTTCTTGAGAGAGGAAAAAGGCATATTTTTCTTAGTGAGATCCTACTTGGGTAAAGGTGAGAATACTGTCTGGCGCCACCTCCTCTTTGGGGTTGGCGAGCGCTTCCTGCTCATCCCGTGCTGCCTCACAGATCGCCTCGCGCAGCAGGTCCAGGCCGGCCCCGGTGCGTGCGCTGATGAATACGCGGGAAATCTTATCATACTCATTACGTTCGACCGCCGGCTCCAGGCCCGCCGCGTCGATCTTGTTCCACACCAGGATCTGGGGGATATGGTCGGCGCCGATTTCGCGCAGCACCAGGTTGACCTGCTCGATCTGCTCCATGCGGCTCGGCGAGGCGCCGTCCACCACATGCAGCAGCAAATCGGCGTGGATGGTCTCTTCCAGCGTGGCGCGGAAGGCCGCCACCAGCTGGTGCGGCAGTTCGCGCACGAAGCCGACCGTGTCCGACAGAACCACGTTGCCGATTTCCTCGCCCATGTAGACGCGGCGCGAGGTGGTGTCCAGCGTCGCGAACAGCTGGTCCGCCACGTAGACGCCGGCCTTGGTCAGCGTGTTGAACAGGGTCGATTTGCCGGCGTTGGTATAGCCGACCAGGGACACGGAGAAAGTATGGCTGCGCCCGCGCGCGCGGCGCTGGGTCTCATGCTGCTTGCGCAGCTTGGCCAGTTTGGCGCGCAGCATCTTGACGCGCTCGCCGAGCAGGCGGCGGTCGGTTTCGAGCTGGGTTTCACCCGGGCCGCGCAGGCCGATACCGCCCTTCTGGCGTTCCAGGTGGGTCCAGCCGCGCACCAGGCGCGTGGCCAGGTGCTGCAGCTGGGCCAGTTCGACCTGCACCTTGCCCTCGTGGCTTTGCGCGCGCTGCGCAAAGATGTCGAGGATCAGGCTGGTGCGGTCGAGCACCCGTACTTGAAGGCGTTTTTCCAGGTTGCGCTGCTGGGCTGGGGACAGCGCATGGTTGAAGATGACGATCTCGAGCTTGTGGTCCTGCACCGCATGGCCGATCTCGTCGGCCTTGCCGCTGCCGACGAAATAGGCGGCATCCGGCGAGGACCGCTTCCCGGTGATGGTGGTGACCGGCTCTGCGCCCGCGGAGCGGGCCAGCAGCATCAACTCCTCGATACTGGCAGCAAAGTCGCCCTGACCGAAATCTACCCCGACTAAAGCTGCACGCATACGAAGGGGCTTACTCCGCTGCCTCGGAGGAGTTGTCGATGTTCAGGTTGACGGCGCGGGCAGGCACCACGGTGGAGATGGCGTGCTTGTAGACCATCTGGGTGACGGTGTTACGCAGCAGTACCACGTACTGGTCGAACGATTCGATATGCCCCTGCAGCTTGATGCCGTTCACCAGGTAGATCGAGACAGGAACGTGCTCTTTGCGCAGCGCGTTCAGGAATGGGTCTTGTAACAATTGCCCTTTATTGCTCATAACAGCTCCGTTTTATGTTGTTGTGTACGAATTGGAGACGATGCGCCTGGTTTTCAAGTGCTTGGGGATGCTCCAAAGATACTGTACCTTGTTTTCTTAAATCTTGCAGCCGGATAAACCTTAAGTTTGACTTATCGCTTAGCCTTCGCGCTTGTCGAAAGGATTCTTGCCGTTACGCAATTCAATGCGCAGCGGGGTGCCCACCAGCTTGAAGCTATCACGGAAATGCTTCTCCAGATAGCGTTTATACGGCTCCGACACCGCATCCAGCGAATTGCCGTGGATAACGATGATCGGCGGGTTCTGGCCGCCCTGGTGCGCGTAGCGCATTTTCGGCCGCACGCCGCCCTTGCGCTTCGGCTCCTGCTTCTCGATCGCTTCCTGCAGCGCGCGCGTCAGTTTCGGCGTCGGCAAGTTGGCGGTGGCGGCGGCATAGGCGCTGTTGACGGACTTCATCAGCGGGCCGATGCCGGTGCCGCGCAGGGCCGAGATGAAGTGGGTGTTGGCGAAGGACAGGAAGTCCAGCTTGCGGTCCATGTCCATCTTCACCTGGTCGCGGTCGTCCGACTGCAGGCCGTCCCACTTGTTGACCGCCACCACCAGGGCGCGGCCCGATTCCAGGATGAAGCCGGCGATGTGGGCGTCCTGTTCCGAGATGTCCTGCTGCGCGTCCAGCATCAGGATCACCACGTTCGCTTCCGAAATCGACTGCAGCGTCTTGACCACCGAGAATTTCTCGATCGCTTCGAACACCTTGCCGCGGCGGCGGATGCCGGCGGTGTCGATCAGGGTGTACTGGCGGCCGTCGCGCTCGAACGGGATTTCGATCGAGTCGCGCGTGGTGCCCGGCATGTCGAAGGCGATCACGCGCTCTTCGCCCACCAGGGTGTTGATCAGGGTCGACTTGCCCACGTTCGGGCGGCCCACCAGGGCGATCTTCACGCCGCGTTCCTGCGGCAGCAGCTCTTCCTCGTCGGCCGGACGCGAGGCGAAGGCCTTGTCCAGCGCTTCCTGCACCAGGTCGTGCACGCCGTCGCCATGGGCGCCGGAAATCGCGTACGGGTCGCCCAGGCCCAGTTCATAGAAGTCCGACACGGCCGCGGTGTAGCGCATGCCTTCGGCCTTGTTCACCACCAGCAGCACCGGACGGCCGGATTTGCGCAGGAAATCGGTGATGGTCTTGTCGTGCGGGGTCATGCCCTGGCGGCCATCCACCAGGAACACCACCACGTCCGCTTCAGCGACGGCCTGCTTGGTTTGCAGCGCCATCTGGTGCAGGATGCCTTCCTTGGCAACCGGCTCGAAACCGCCGGTATCGATGACCAGGAACGGGCGGTTGCCGACGCGGCCCTCGCCATAGTGACGATCGCGCGTCAGGCCAGGGAGGTCCGCCACCAGCGCATCGCGCGAGCGGGTCAGTCGATTGAATAAGGTCGATTTCCCGACGTTCGGGCGACCTACGAGTGCAATTACCGGCTTCATATTATTTTTATTCGACCGCGATAGCGGCCACAGTCCCATTCTGGGTTTGGAAAATCACATTCGAGCCTGCCAGCACCGGCGCCGCCTTGATGGCGCCGCCGCCGATGGCGACCCGACCTAATACCGTGCCGTCTTCCCGCGACAGGAAGTGCACATAGCCCTCCAGGTCGCCCACGGCCACGAAGCGGCCGTAGGAGATCGGAGCGGACAAGCGGCGGTACGCCAGCTTCTCGTTTTTCCAGGCCGATGCGCCGCCTTCGCGGGCAAAGGCCTGCACAGCGCCCTTCTCGTCCGACACGAAGACGAAGCGCTGGTCCACGCCCACGCCCACGTCCGACGATGCCGGCTTGCTCCAGCGCGCCACGCCGGTGCCCAGGTCCAGGCAGCCCACCTTGCCCTGGTAGCTGACCGCGCACAGGTCGTTCTCGTACACCACCGGCGCGCCGCTGATGTCGGACACGCGTTCCAGCTCGGTCGCGCCGCGCGGTTCGGACAGTGGCACCTCGAAGCGCGGCACGCCGTTGCCCAGCGCCAGCGCCAGGATGCGGCCGGCCGGCTGCGCGGCGTACACGTTGCCGTTGGCGATGACCAGGCCGGGCGAATTGCGCAGGGTCAGCGGCGGCGTCACGCGCTGGATGAACCAGCGCTTCTTGCCGTCGGCCGCCTCGTAGGCGGTGACCTTGTTGTCGCCGGTGCGCACGATCACCACATCGTTGCCCACCGCCGGCGCCGACAGGATCTCGCTCGAGGCCTGCACCTGCCACAGCAGCTTGCCGCTGCCGTCGAACACCATCAGCTGGCCCTTCAGGCCGCCCACGGCGACCAGCTTGCCGTCCGGGCTGACGCCGACGCCGGCGGCCAGGTCGGACTTGGCCTTGCTGCGCCACTGCAGCTTGCCGGTGGCGGCATCCAGGCGTTCGATATTGCCGTCGGCGTCCGCCACGAACACGCTATTGTCGGCCAGCGCCGGCGTGAACACGTTGACGCCGGCCTTGCCGATGCTGTGCTTCCAGACGATGCGGGCCGGTACGCCCGGCTTCAGTTCTTCCAGCTTGGCCGGGCCGAACTTGTCTTCCTTGGCGAACGGGTTCAGCTTGTTCAAAGTGCTGCAACCGGCAACCATGGCCAGTACGCTCAGCGCGATGATGGTACGGGATGCACGCATTGGATTACGCTTTCTCTTCCGGCGCAGTGCCGCCGATGGATTCAAGTTTCAGCTGGATCAGCTGGCGGCCAGGGTTCTTCTTGTCGGCGGATTCCAGCGCGGACAGGTACGCCTTGCGCGCCTCTTCCAGCTTGTTCTGCGCCGCCAGGATATCGCCCTTGCGGTCTTCCACGGCGCTCTTGAATTGCGGCAGCGTGGCGCCCGCCAGCGCCTTCAGCGCGGCGTCGTAGGCCTTCTCGTCCAGCAGCACGCCGGCCAGGCGAATCGCGGCCACGTTCTTCTGCTCGTCGTTGCCGTGCGCGACCACCCACTCCAGCTGCGCCTTGGCCGACTTCAGGTCGTTCGCTTCGAAGGCCGACTTGGCAGCGCTCAGCGCGCCCAGCGCGGCGTAGGACGAGCTGCCGAACTTGGACTCGATGTCGCTCGCCACGCGCAGCACCTTGGCATTGTCCTTGGCGTTGACGGCGGTCTGCAGCTCATCGAACAGCACCGACGCTTGCGCCGCCTGGTTGCGCTGGTAGTAGTTCCAGCCGTTCCAGCCCGAATAGGCCGCCAGGCCGGCGATCACCACCCAGGTGGTCAGGTTGCCGTACTTCGCCCACCATGCCTTGATGGTAGCAAGCTGTTCTTGTTCTTCGAGATCGTATGCCATGTTTCTTCAGTCTTTATCTATCAATGATGGTGGTGGTGGTCGTGGTCACAATCGTCTCCGCATGTGATCTGGTCCACGACATAGTCGACTACGCCTTCGAAGGCCACGGTCTGCTGCTGGCCCTCGCCCTCTTCCGCGCGCATTGCCTTGACAACGGCGGTGTTGTTGGCCACTTCGTCCTCGCCGATGATGACTGCGAAGGTTGCGCCGGTGCCGTCGGCTTTTTTCATTTGCGACTTGAAGCTGCCGGCGCCGTTGCTGCCGGCGCAGTGCAGGATCACGTCCAGGCCGGCGTCGCGCAGGCGTTCGCCCAGGATGAAGGCTTGCGCCTGGGCTGCCGCGCCCTGGTGCACCAGGTACACGTCGCACTGGCGCGGCGCGGCGGTGTCGCCGGCGCCTTTCATCAGTTCGATCAGGCGCTCGATGCCCATGGCGAAACCGACCGCCGGGGTCGGCTTGCCGCCGAACATTTCGATCAGCGGGTCGTAGCGGCCGCCGGCGCACACGGTGCCCTGCGCGCCCAGTTCGTCGGTGACCCATTCGAACACGGTGCGGTTGTAGTAGTCGATGCCGCGCACCAGGCGGGTGTTGACGATGTACTGGATGGCGTTGGCGTCCAGGATCTTCTTCACGCCCTCGAAGTGGGCCAGCGATTCGGCGCCCAGGTAGTCCAGCAGCTTGGGCGCGCTGTTGACGATCGCCTGCAGGGCCGGGTTCTTGGTGTCCAGGATGCGCAGCGGGTTGCTGTGCAGGCGGCGCTTGGCGTCCGCGTCCAGGTGCTCCTCGTGCTGCTCCAGGTAGGCGATCAGGTCGACGCGGTGGCGCGCGCGCTCCTCGGCGTCGCCGATGGAGTTGATTTCCAGGCGGATGTTCTCCAGGCCCAGGTCGTCCCACAGGCGGCGGCACATCACGATCATTTCAGCGTCGATGTCCGGGCCGGTGAAGCCCACGGCTTCCGCGCCGAACTGGTGGAACTGGCGGTAGCGGCCGCGCTGCGGCTTCTCGTGGCGGAACATCTGGCCTTTGTACCACAGGCGTTTCGGGCCTTCGTAGACCAGGTTGTGTTCCAGCACGGCGCGTACCACGCCGGCGGTGCCTTCCGGGCGCAGGGTCAGCTTGTCGCCGTTCATGGAATCCTCGAAGGAATACATTTCCTTTTCGACGATGTCGGTCACGGCGCCGATGGCGCGCGAGAACAGGCGCGTCTCTTCCACGATCGGGGTGCGGATCTGCTGGAAGCCGTAGCTCTGCACCACGGACTGCGCGGTGTTCTCGAAGATTTCCCACAGGTGGGCGTCGGCCGGCAGGAGATCGTTCATCCCCTTGATGGCTGTGATTTTGTCTGCTTTATTGGACATGTTCTTTAAGCTGCTTTGCTGTAGTTTTTCTGTACGTAGTCGAGCACGATGGCCTGGAACTCGCCGACGATATTGTCGCCGCGCAGGGTGGCCACCTTCTCGCCATCGACAAACACCGGCGCGGCCGGCGATTCGCCGGTGCCGGGCAGGCTGATGCCGATATTGGCGTGCTTCGATTCGCCCGGGCCGTTGACGATGCAGCCCATCACGGCCACGTTCATCGCCTCCACGCCCGGGTAGGTCTTTTTCCATTCCGGCATCTGCTCGCGCAGGTAAGTCTGGATATCGTCCGCCAGCTCCTGGAACACGGTGGACGTGGTGCGGCCGCAGCCCGGGCAGGCGATCACCATCGGGGTGAACTTGCGCAGGCCCATGGTCTGCAGGATTTCCTGGCCCACCACCACTTCCCTGGTGCGGTCGCCGCCCGGTTCCGGGGTCAGCGAAATGCGGATGGTGTCGCCGATGCCTTCCTGCAGCAGCACCGACAGCGCGGCGGTCGAGGCCACGATGCCCTTGCTGCCCATGCCCGCTTCGGTCAGGCCCAGGTGCAGCGGGTAGTCGCAGCGCTTGGACAGTTCGCGGTAGACAGCGATCAGGTCCTGCACGCCGGAGACCTTGCAGGACAGGATGATCTTGTCGCGCGCCAGGCCCAGTTCTTCGGCGCGCACCGCGTTTTCGATCGCGGAGGTGATCAGCGCTTCGTACATCACGGCTTGCGCGCTCCATGGGTTTTCGCGCGCCGCGTTTTCGTCCATGATGCGCGCCAGCAGCGCCTGGTCCAGCGACCCCCAGTTGACGCCGATGCGCACCGGCTTGTCGTGCTTGGCCGCCACTTCGATCATCTGCGCGAATTGCGTGTCGCGCTTGGCGCCTTTGCCCACGTTGCCCGGGTTGATGCGGTACTTGGACAGCGCGGCGGCGCAGTCGGGATACTCGGTCAGCAGGGTGTGGCCGTTGTAGTGGAAGTCGCCCACCAGTGGCACGTCGATGCCCATCTTGTCCAGCTGGTCGCGGATGTAGGGCACAGCGGCCGCCGCTTCCGGGCGGTCCACCGTCAGGCGCACCAGCTCGGAACCGGCGCGCGCCAGCTCCTTGATCTGGATCGCGGTCGCCACCGCGTCGGCGGTGTCGGTATTGGTCATCGACTGCACCACCACCGGCGCATCGCCGCCGACCCAGATCTTGCGCTCGCCGTGCTGGATCAGCACGCGGCGGCTGGCGCGCCGCGCCAGCGGTCCGGAAGGGATCGGGTTGTTCGAAGAAGACATGCTTGGCTACTCTGCTTACTTGATATTGACGCGTGAAATGGTACCGCCGGGTACTTGCGGCAGCTCCAGCTGCGCGCCGGCCAGGTTGGCGCTCACGCCGCCCGGCTTGCCGACGATCAGCAGGTCCTTCTCACGCACGTTGAACGTTTCCGTGCTGCCGGCCTTGACCAGGCGGGCAATCAGCGAGTTCTGGCCTGGGCGGCGGATCTCGATCCAGGAATCCTCCTTGACCGTCAGCGTCAGCTTGCCGCCCGCCGCGCCCACTACGGGAACGCCCGCTGGCGCAGCCACAGGCGCGGCTGGCGCCGGAGCCGGCGCCGCCGGCACGGTGGCTGCCGCGGGAGCCGGACGGTTGGCCGGGACGCCGCCGGCAGCAGGCGCGACGCCGGCACCGGTGGCGGCCGGCATTGGCGCGGCGCCGGCCGGCACGGCGGCCGTGCTCGGCGCCGGACGGTTGGCCGGTGCCACGGCGCCGGCCGGCGCAGTGCCAGCGGTATTGGCTGGCGCCGCGTTCGGTCCGGCGCCGCCCGGGATGCCGGCGCCCGGCACGGTTGCCGGCGCATTGCTGCTGCCAGGCTGCGGCGGCACCGAAATTAGCGGCACATTCTGCGTCTGCAGCGGCGCCTCGGCCGGCTGCACGCCGGGCGGCACCACGATCAGCGATGCCGCCGGTTCGGATGCCGCGTGCGGCTCGGGCGCCGGCTCGACGCCGGCGCGGGTCGCCAGGGTCAGCGGCTCCAGCACGCCCATCTGCCAGGCCACGCCGAAGCCGACCAGCGCCACCACGGCCACGCCGGCCACGATGGTGCCGAGCGGCCTGCCGTTGTTGCGTTCGGTCAGCGAAGGGAAGCGCGACTCCTGGAACGAGGCCTGCACCCGGGTCGGGCGCACGGTGGCCGTGGCGTGGCCCTCGGCCCCCTCCACTTCCACCAGCGCCACCAGCGGCGCCGGGTCCAGTCGCATCGCCTTGGCGTAGGCGCGGATGAAACCGCGCGTCACGGCGCGGTTCGGCAATGCGTCGTAATTACCTTGTTCAATCGCCACCACCTGGCGCGGCGCCAGCTTCAGCTGGTCTGCCACCTGCTCCACGGTGAGGCCCATGGCCTCGCGTGCCGCTGCCAGCGCTGCCCCGGGCGTAGAAGCATGCTGCTGGCTGGTCGGCTGTTCCTGCTCAGAATCCATTCGTTCCCCGTTCTCACTCATCAAACGCCCCACGTTGATACGCAGCATACTCCGGCGACGCGGCGTGATGCCGCCGCAACTGGGTGGCGAAGCTTTGCTCCGACGCCTGGTCGCCCATCTTGTGCTGCACTTTAATCGCCAGCCACAGCACATCGGCTGGCAAACTGTCCAACTTCGCGGCCTTGGCCAAACGGGTGACAAAGAAGCTGGCGCGCGGATAGTCGCGCCGCGCATAGTACACCCGGGCCAGGCCGGCACTCGTTTCCGGCACGTCCGGCGCCAGCTGCAAGGCTGGCAGCAGGTACTTTTCGGCCAGGTCGTAATCCTTGATCTTCAGCGCGCAGGAGCCGGCATTGTTCATGGCGCCGGCCGGCGACTGGTAATTGCGGTTCGCCAGCGCCGCATCGAAGTGCTTGAACGATTCCTTGATGCGGTCGCCCTGGCACAGGAAGGACCCGTAATTATTGTTCACGTCCGGATCGCCCGGCGCCAGCTTCAAGGCCTGCAGGAAGCTGTCGTTCGCCAGCGCCTTCTCGTTCATGCGCATGTAGATGATGGCGCGCAGGCTGTAGCCGTTGACGCTCTGCGGATCGGCGGCGATCGCCTTTTTCACTTCATCCAGCGCCACCGGGTAATTGCCCTGCTCGAAGTAACCGGCCGCCAGCTGCAGGCGGATCTCGGCGCGTTTTTGCGCTGCCGTCATGTCGGACGCGGTTTTCAGGTCTTCCAGGCCGCTGGGGGATTGCCCCGTCGCGCAGCCCGCCAATACACCAGCCAGCGCGACCGCGGCCAGGCACTTGAAGCGGCGCTGGGCGAAATCGATCATCAGGAACGGATCTCCACAATCTTGCCGAAATCGGCGCCGAACTTCTTCTGGTACTCGGCCATCTTTTCCATCCGTTCAGCCACGCGGGTGCGGTCTTTCACTTCGCCGGCCAGCTGGCCGCAGGCGGCGTCGATATCGTCGCCGCGCGTCTTGCGGATGGTGGTCACGATGCCCGCATTCATCAGGATCTCAGCAAAGGCCTTGATGCGCGGGTTCTTGGAGCGCAGCAGGCCCGATTCCGGGAAGGGGTTGAAAGGAATCAGGTTGAACTTGCAATTCACACCGACCACCGGATCGTTCACCAGCGCGATCAGCTCGCGCGCGTGCTGGTCGGAGTCGTTGTAGTTATCGAGCATGCAGTACTCGAAGGTGATGAAGTCGCGCGGCGCGAACTCCAGATAGCGCTTGCACGCCGCCAGCAGCTCCTTCAGCGGGTATTTCTTATTCAGCGGCACCAGCTCGTCGCGCAGCTTGTCGTTCGAAGCGTGCAGCGACACCGCCAGCGCCACCGGCACATCCTGCGCCAGCTTGTCGATCATCGGCACCACACCGGAGGTGGACAGGGTCACGCGGCGGCGCGACAGGCCGTAGGCGTTATCGTCCAGCATCAGCTTGAGCGCAGTGGCGGTCGGGCCGTAGTTCAGCAGCGGCTCGCCCATGCCCATCATCACCACGTTGGTGATCTGGCGCTCGCCTTTCGGGCCCGGCTCGATGCCCTTGGTCGCGCGCAGCGCGAATTCGGCCATCCACAGCTGGCCGATGATTTCGCCCACGGTCAGGTTGCGGTTGAAGCCCTGCTTGCCGGTCGAGCAGAAACGGCAGTTCACGGCGCAGCCGGCCTGGGTCGAAATGCACAGCGTGCCGCGGTTTTCCTCCGGGATGAACACGGTTTCCACGGCATTGCCATTGCCCACGTCCACCAGCCATTTGCGGGTGCCGTCGGCGGAAGTATGGTCGCTGATGACGGCCGGCGCCACGATGTGGGCGCGCGTCTTCAGCTTCTCGCGCAAGGACTTGGCGAGGTCGGTCATGCTGTCAAAGTCGGACGCGCCAAACTGGTGGATCCAACGCTGCAGCTGTTTGGCACGGAAAGGCTTCTCCCCCAACTCGGCGCAGTAGGCGACTAATTGTTCCGGATCGAAATCCAGCAGATTGACGAGGGAAGTTTCCATGCTTTTTACTCAATTTCAAAAATGGCTTTGCCCCGGACCAGGGGCCCGGGGCAAACGCGCAGATACTACTTTACTACACTACAACCGTTACGAAAAATTAACGGGAGTAAACGTTCAGTGCTGGGAAGAAGTAGGCGATTTCCACAGCAGCGGTTTCAGCGGCGTCGGAGCCGTGCACAGCGTTAGCGTCGATGGAGTCAGCGAAGTCAGCACGGATGGTGCCTTTCTCTGCCTTCTTCGGATCGGTAGCGCCCATCAGGTCGCGGTTTTTCAGGATCGCGCCTTCGCCTTCCAGCACCTGGATCATGACAGGACCGGAAACCATGAAGTCGACCAGGTCCTTGAAGAAAGGACGCTCGCGGTGCACAGCGTAGAAGCCTTCGGCTTCAGCGCGCGACAGCTGGGTCATGCGGGCAGCGATCACTTTCAGGCCTGCGCCTTCGAAACGGCTGTAGATCTGGCCGATCACGTTCTTGGCTACTGCGTCTGGTTTGATGATCGACAGGGTGCGTTCGATTGCCATTATGAAAAACTCCAATAAAAAGAAAGGTTTAAAACAAGAATTTAGATTCCCGATCAACCTTCGATTTTAACATAGTTCACCTTGCATACCCAAGGAAACATGGCTGCGCGCGCCCTATGGGCTTCCCTTACGGGATTTTAAGTATTTCCTAAGCCAGAAAGTCCACATTACGCCGGTGACATGCTATGCTTTTTGTAAAGGAGGCATTTAACTATGCAAAACGTACACCACTTCGGTAGCGCCGTCGCCACCGACAACGCCGCACTGCGCAACCGCGTGCTGCGCAACACCTATTGGCTGCTGTCCCTGTCGATGATCCCGACTGTGCTGGGCGCGGTGATCGGCGTCCTGTTCAACGTCCCGATCCCACGCGGCTTCATGGGCTTCCTGCTGTTCATGGCGGTGGCCTTCGGCTTCATCTGGGGTATCCAGAAGAACAAGGATTCCGGCGTCGGCGTCGCGCTGCTGCTGGGCTTCACCTTCTTCATGGGCCTGTTGCTCACGCCATTGCTGACCCGCACCCTGGGCTTCGCCAACGGCGGCACCCTGATCATGACCGCGTTCGGCGGCACGGCAGCCATCTTCATGGCGCTGGCCAGCTACGCGACCGTGACCAAGCGTGACTTCTCGATGATGGGCAAGTGGCTGTTCGCCGGTGTGATCGTAGTGCTGCTGGCATCCGTGGCCAACATCTTCCTGGGCATGGGCGCGCTGTCGATCGCCATCTCGGTGCTGGTGATTGCCATCTTCTCCGCCTACATCCTGTACGACGTGCAGCAGATCGTCAACGGCGGCGAGACCAACTACGTGACCGCCACCCTGGCGCTGTACCTGGACGTGTACAACATCTTCAGCAGCCTGCTGTCGCTGCTGGGCCTGGCAGGCGACCGCGAATAAGCACCGCCCCGCCCCAACAAAAAAGCCGGCTCCGCGCCGGCTTTTTTTTCATTATTTGCCGCAATTTTTGTCCACCCTGGGGTCAGGAAGAAAAGTGGACATTCCCAAAGGAATGTAGATCGGAAGAGCG
>NZ_JAYSCO010000021.1:23958-79173 GCF_041914865.1 Pseudoduganella sp.
GCGTTATTTTTTTATATTTTGCCCCAAATTTTTTCCCCACCGGGGGAAGTTAAAAAAATTTTAAAAACCCAACCTCTAGCCCCACTTTTATCCCTGACCCCGACGTGGACAAAAATTACTCGATGTCAAACACGGCCATCGATTCGACGTGGGAGGTGTGCGGGAACATGTTCATCACGCCGGCTTGCGACATGCGGTAGCCGGCGCGGTGCACCAGGACGCCGGCGTCGCGCGCCAGGGTCGATGGGGAGCAGGAAACGTAGACAATCCGCTTCGGCAGCATCTCTGGATGCGATTCCTTCAGCTCGGCCAGCGCTAGCGACAGGGCCATGGCGCCGTCGCGCGGCGGGTCGATCAGCATGCGGTCGAACTTGCCGAGGGCGATCAGGTCGTCCTTGGTGATCTCGAACAGGTTGCGGCACTGGAAGGTGGTGTGGCCGTC
Organism: Pseudoduganella sp.; assembly: GCF_041914865.1. Lineage (NCBI taxonomy): Bacteria > Pseudomonadati > Pseudomonadota > Betaproteobacteria > Burkholderiales > Oxalobacteraceae > Pseudoduganella > Pseudoduganella sp. Next base: position 24,401 of record NZ_JAYSCO010000021.1, read on the forward strand.
CACGCCATTCACCTTGGCATTGCTCAGGGCGCGCTCGGTCAGCGCGGTCGAGCCTTCGATACCGACCACCTCGCGCGCCTGGGTCGCCAGCGGCAGGGTGAAGTTGCCGAGGCCGCAGAACAGGTCGGCCACGCGGTCTTCCTTCTGCACTTCCAGCAGGCGCAGGGCCTTGTGCACCAGCACGCGGTTGATGTGGTGGTTCACCTGGGTGAAGTCGGTCGGCTTGAACGGCATCTTGATGCCGAATTCCGGCAGCGTGTAGTACAGCTCTTTGTCGGCCGGGTAGAACGGGTACGCGGTGTCCGGGCCCTTGGGCTGCAGCCACCACTGGATCTTGTACTGGTCGGCGAAGGCTTTCAGCTTGTCTTCGTCGCCCTCGCCCAGCGGCACCATATTGCGCATCACCAGCACGGTATTGTCTTCACCCACCGCCAGCTCGATCTGCGGCACTTTGTCGAAGATGGTCAGCGAGTGGATCAGGGCGCGCAGCGGCATCATCATGGCCGACACGTGAGGCGGCAGGATCTGGCAGCTCTGGATGTCGGCCACGAATACCGACTTCTTCTCGTGGAAGCCGACCAGCACCGTGCCCTTCTTGGCTACGAAGCGCGACGACAGGCGCGCGCGGTAGCGGTAGCCCCAGGTCGGACCGTACATCGGGCGCATCATGGTGTCGGATTTGACCTTGGACAGGTGCCACAGGTTATCTTCCAGCACGCGCTGCTTGATCGCGACCTGGGCCGACGCTTCCAGGTGCTGCATGGAGCAGCCGCCGCAAATCTCGAAGTGCTCGCACTTCGGCTTGACGCGCATGGCCGATTCCTTGTGCAGCGCCGTCATGCGGCCCTGCTCCCAGTTCTTCTTCTTGCGCAGCAGCTCGAAGCTGACTTTTTCGCCCGGCAGCGCGCCTTCGATGAAGACTACCTTGCCCGGCGAGCCGTCTTCGTTCTCGATGTGGCCAACGCCACGGGCATCCATGTCCAGGGATTTGATTTCGACGATAGTGTCTTGCATAGCGATAAAGATTGCAGCCGGCGCGTTGCGCGCCCAAAGCCCGCTATGATAGCAGAGAAGCTGCTTCTTAAAGCAGCGAATCGCGGACCACGCCGCGCGCCGCCATGGCGCGCTTCAGCTTCACCAGCGCTTCCTGCTGGATCTGGCGCACCCGCTCGCGCGTCACGCCCATTTCCTCGGCCAGGGTTTCCAGCGTGGCCGGGTCGTCGTTGTCCAGGCCGAAGCGGCGCATGATGACGATGCGCTGCTTGTCCGGCAGCTTGGTCAGCCAGTCGCGCACCAGCACCGTCATTTCATGGTGCTCGGCGCGGGCGTCGGGCGAATCCTCGGCGTCGCCCGGCAGCATGTCCATCAGCGAGGACTGCGGGTCGTTGTCCAGCGGCGCGTCGAGCGAGGTGGCGTGCTCGGACAGCGCCAGGATGTCCTGCACCTCCTCCACCGGGCGCCCGACCAGGTCGGCGATATCCTCCGCCGTGGCGTCCTTGCCGTTGTGGTGCTGGGCCTCCAGGTGGTACTTGCCGCGCAGGATCTGGTTCAGTTCGCGCACCATGTGCACCGGCAGGCGCACGGTGCGCGCCTGGTTCATGATGGCGCGCTCGATGCTCTGGCGGATCCACCAGGTGGCATAGGTGGAAAAGCGGAAGCCGCGCTCCGGCTCGAATTTGTCGATGGCGCGCATCAGGCCGATATTGCCCTCCTCGATCATGTCGAGCAGGACCACGCCGCGGTTGATGTAGTGCTTGGCGATCGAGACCACGAGGCGCAGGTTATGCTCGATCATGGTCTGGCGCGCCGAGAAGTCGCCCTGCTTGGCCAGGGTGGCGTAATGCACCTCCTGCTGCGCCGTCAGCAGCGGGCGCGTGCCTATCTGGTTCAGGTAGTGCTGGGTGGTGTCGGTGGAGAGCTCCGCCGCCAGCACTTTTTTCAGCTCGTCGACCGTTTCCAGCACGGCGCTGCTGCCTTCGACCGCAACCTCGCCGTCCGACTCCATGGAATCGATCACACCTTCGTCGATCGGCTCGTCCGGGAAGTCCTCCGGAATCGAATCGTCTTCCAGTTGGTCATTCGGCGAGCGTGTCATGGGTGGTATCTAGCGGTTAGGCAGGAATTTTGATGGATCCACCGGCTTGCCCTGCTGCCTGATTTCAAAGTGCAGCTTGACGGCGTCGGTATCGGAATCCCCCATTTCAGCAATTGCCTGGCCCCGGCGCACATCCTGCCCCTCCTTGACCAGGATGGCGCGGTTGTGGGCATAGGCCGACAACAGGCTGTTACTGTGCTTCACAATGACGAGATTACCATATCCGCGGATGCCGCTACCGGCATACATCACTTTTCCTGCACTGGCAGCCAACACTTGTTGTCCGGCGCGCCCGGCGATATCAATGCCCTTGTTCTTGCCCTCGTCGAACTGCGCCACCACGCGGCCGTCGGACGGCCAGATCCAGGTCACTTCGCGGTCCTCGGCGCTCATGGCCGGGGCCGGGGCCGGCGCCGGGGCGGCACTGGCCACCACGGCCGGCTTCTCGGCCTTTTCACCCTCCGGTTTCTGCATTTCCGCCACGGCGCTCTCGGAATACGGGCGCTTTTCGCCCTTCGGCGTGGATTTGCGCGGCGGCGGCGGCAGCTTTTCGATCGCCGGCGGGGTCGGCACGGCGACGGTCTGCACGCCTTCCGGCGGCGACAGGCGCAGCACCTGGTCGACTTTGATGTCGTCCGGGTTGGCCAGGTTGTTCCAGGCCGCCAGTTCGCGGTAATTCAGGCCGCGGTCGAAGGCGATGCGGATCAGGGTGTCGCCCTTGCGGACGGTGTAATAGCCTTCCTTGTCTTTGGGCTCCTCCACCGGGGCCGCTTTCGGCGGCGCCACCGGCAGCGGCACCGAGCGGTCCTCCACCGGAACGTTGTTCGGTGGTGTGGAGCAGGCGGTCAGCACGGCCAGCGCGGCGGCCGTCAGGAAAAGGGAGTAATTCTTCGTCATTCTGTATGTCTGTGTGTTAAACGGTACCAGGGCGCAGCGGCACAAAGTGGCAGTCTTCCAGCGTCTGGCGCACCCATTCGCTCTTGCTCACGCGGGTTACCAGTTCGAGATGCTGGGTGCGGGCCCCGACCGGGGCGACCAGGCGGCCGCCGATATTCAGTTGTTCCAGCAGTGCCTGCGGCACTTCCAGGCCGGCCGCCGCAAGGATGATGCCATCGAACGGCGCCGCCTGCGGCAAGCCTAGCATACCATCTCCGTAGTGCAAACGCAGGTTCGGCACCCGCATCGGGCGCAGGTTGGCCTTGGCCAGTTCGTGCAGCGGCTTGATACGCTCGATCGAGTACACCTCTTTCGCCACGCAGGACAGCACCGCCGCCTGGTAGCCGCAGCCGGTGCCGATTTCCAGCACGCGCTGCAAATCCTGGCCGGCGCGCATCACCTCGATCATGCGCGCCACGATATAGGGCTGGGAGATGGTCTGGTGGTGGCCGATCGGCAGCGAGGCGTCGATGTAGGCCTGCGGCGCCAGTCCTTCGTCCATGAACATATGGCGCGGCACGGTGTCCAGCGCGCCCAGCACCACCGGGTCGCTCACGCCCTGCCTGGCCACGCGCTGCACCATGGCGCGCCGCACGCCGTCCGACACCAGGGCATGCTGGCGCGGCGCGGCGGCCGGCGCCAGCTGCACCTGCGCGCGTTCCTGGGCATAGGAATGGGCGCGCGAAGGCGATGCCACCGGCTGCGGCGGCCGCCAGCCGCCCGGGCTGGCGGCTGCGGTGCGGGCCGCGTTCTGGGTCGCGGTTTGTGGCGTAGCCACCGTGTTGTAGACCGGCTTCTTCGTCGGGCTCTTGTCGGTGATGGATGACAGGGGCAGCGGGAAAGTGCGGGTCTTGTCGCTCATGCGAGGGCCTTTGCCAGGGTGTCGAGTTGTTGGCGGTGGGTCAGGTCGATCTGCAAAGGCGTCAGCGACACGCGCCCGTTGGCCAGCGCGTGGAAGTCGGTACCCTCCCCGGCATCCTTGCAGGCGCCGGGCGGGCCGATCCAGTAGATTTCGCGCCCGCGCGGGTCGAGCGCCTTGACCACCGGTTCGGCCTGGTGGCGGCGGCCCAGGCGGGTCGGCGTCAGGGGCCCCAGCTGCTCATACGGCAGGTTGGGGATGTTCACATTCAGCAGGTAGGGCCGGTCCAGCAGGTCCATATAGCGCTGCACCAGGTCGCGCGCCACGCGCGCCGCGTCGTCGATGTGCGACCAGCCATACGAACCTTGCGAGAAGGCAATGGCGGGGATACCAAACAGATAACCTTCGGTCGCGGCCGCCACCGTGCCGGAATACAGGGTGTCGTCACCCATATTCGGCCCGTTGTTAATGCCGGACACCACCAGGTCCGGCAGCTGGTCCAGCAGCCCGGTCAGGGCCACGTGCACGCAGTCGGTCGGGGTTCCATTGACAAAAAAGAAACCATTCGCCGCCTTATGCACCGAGAGCGGGCGGTCCAGCGTCAAGGAATTGGAGGCGCCGGACCGGTTGCTGTCGGGCGCCACAACCACGATATCGGCGATTGGCTGCAGGGCTTCCGCCAGCGCATTGATGCCAGGCGCCAGGTAGCCGTCGTCGTTACTGATAAGGATTCTCATACAGGGAATTTTACCTGAAGCAACGACGAAAAAATGGGGACGTACCCCATTTTCCGCGCAGCGGAAAAATGGGGTACGTCCCCATTTTTCTTCCTACATCACCACCGGCACCGGCCAGTAGCCGGCGCGCTCCTGCTCCAGCGGCAGGGCGTGGTGGTTGTGGACGGCCGTGGCCGGCGTGCCCGCCGGGCGCTGCCAGGGGCACAGGCCGTCGCGGAACCATTGCAGGAATGCTTCGTAGCGTTCCTGCAACGCCATGGCCGGCAGCGGTTCGCCAAACGCCAGGCTGGCGCAGTGCGGCAGCTGGACCGCGTCGAAATAATGCGCCAGGTCGAGCTGCGGCAGGCCGTAGGCGTCCGCCAGCGCCCCTTCGAACAGCACCTGGTAGCCGTCGGCGCCGTGCCGCCATACGCCACTGTGCGCCGGGTCGGCCGCGTCGATGCGCGAAGGCAGCGGATAGAGCAGCAATGGTCGCTGCTCGTCCTCATGGCAGCTGCGGTAGCCCGTGGCGCGCCCGACCAGGTCCAGCAGGCCGTCCAGGTTTTGCCGGTTGGGGGCAAACACCAGCACCAGCCGTGTCGGCAGCAGCGTGGTGCAGATGGCAGCGCTGTCGGCGCGCCCGCTGCGCGCGTCGACCAGCACATGGCCGAAGTGGCGCGCCAGGCGCGCGGCAAAGGTGCGGAACAGCGCGGGACAGGCATCGAACAGGCCTTGCCAGTCCAGCAGCGCCGCGCGTTCCGCATGGCTGCCATCGCACCGCCCAGCACGCAGCAGCCAGAGAGGCCGGTCATCGCTCGCCCGCACCAGGAACTGCTCCCAGCGCACCGCGTCCAGCACCGCTTCCGCCAGCGCCGTGTCGCTGGCATAGCGGCCAGCGCGCTCCTGCAGCTCGTCGCGGCAAGCTTCAAAAAGATCCAGTACGCCAGGGGCCTCCGGCGCGGCGGGAAAGTAATAGTGCAGGCCCGGCGCTTCCAGGTCCCAGTCCACCAGCAGCACCGGCGATGCCGGGCGCCGGGCCAGCAGGTGCCCCAGGTTGGCCAGCGCCAGCGTGCGGCCAACGCCGCCCTTATAGGAGTAGAAAGTCGTGACTTCGCCGGCTGATGGCAGCAACGGCAGGTGCAGGCGTAAGTGTTCCATGGCGGTCCTTCGGGCGTTGGTTTAGCGTGGAAAATGTGGCGGCGCCGGCGGGCGCCACTCTGCCGGCACCGGCGGCAGCACGAACTGCCGGCAGTCGTGGTCGGGCGGCATGCTCGCCTTCAGGCAGTGGTAGTGCATCGTGATGCGGTCCACAATGCGCCGGATATCGGGCAGGAATTCGGGGTTGGTTTTCAGGTCCCCGCTCGCCAGCGTGTAACGCGAAAAGTCGACATACATGCCAGGCTCGCTGATCTGGCGCGGCAGGCTCAGCGGGTGGCGGGTCATGATGACCGGGATGATCAGGTGCGAGGGCAGCTCGTACCACTGGCTGCGCTCGGCTTCGATCATCTGCATGGCGGCGAATTCGCGCCGGGTATATGGGTGGGCTTCGTACTTGGGCGTGTAGATCACGACCATGGTCGCGCTCTGGCACATGGCCAGGGCGATGCGGCGGTCGATGTCGTCGCCGCCACCCAGTTGCTCGCTATCGACAAACAGCTCGGTCTCATTGTCGAAATGGGGCTCGAGATAGCATTTCAGGGCATCGACAAAGTCGTCCTTGAAATGGCTCATAAATGCGTGCTGGCCATGCGCGTAACTGAAAAAACAGCCGTAACGGATACTCATGGCAATCGCCTCCCCTGCCAGCCCAATGTAGCGCCGACCGGCGCGCTAAACTTTGTCCCAGCGCAAAGTGATCTCGGGCATAATCGCACGACCGTTCCAATAATATGGAGACCGCATGAAAGCTATCGTTTGCAAGGACTGGGGCTTGCCCGACACGCTGGCCCTGGAAGAAGTGCCCGACCCGCAACCGGGTCCGGGCCAGGTGGTGCTGCAGGTGAAGGCGGCCGCCGTCAATTTCCCCGATGTGCTGATCATCCAGGGCAAGTACCAGTACAAGCCGCCCCTGCCCTTCACCCCGGGCAATGAGGTGTCCGGCGTCGTGCTGGCGGTGGGCGACGGCGTACAGGGCTTCAAGCCGGGCGATAAAGTGATTGCTTTCTCCGCCCACGGCGGCTTTGCCGAACAGCTCCTGGCGCCCGCCGCCGCGCTGATGCCGATGCCGCCGGGGATGGATTTCGATACCGCCGCCGCCATCACCCTCACCTACGGCACGTCATACCATGCGGTGGTCGACCGCGCCCAGCTCAAGGCCGGCGAAACCATGCTGGTGCTGGGCGCGGCCGGCGGCGTCGGCCTGGCGGCGATCGAGATCGGCAAAGCGCTCGGCGCGCGCGTGATTGCCGCCGCGTCCAGCGACGCCAAGCTGGCCATCTGCCAGGAGCACGGCGCCGACGTCCTGATCAATTACAGCACCAGCGACTTGCGCGAGGCGATCAAGGCGGCAACCGATGGCAAGGGGCCGGACGTGGTGTACGACCCGGTTGGCGGTGAATATGCGGAACCGGCTTTCCGCTCGATTGGCTGGCGCGGGCGCTACCTGGTGGTTGGTTTTGCCAACGGCGAGATCCCCAAGCTGCCGCTTAACCTCACGCTGCTGAAAGGCGCCTCGCTGGTGGGGGTGTTCTGGGGCGAGTTCGTCAAGCGCGAACCGAAGGCCAACCTGGTCGGCATGATGCAGCTGCTGGGCTGGCTGGGCGAAGGCAAGATCCGCCCGCATATCTCGGCGCGCTATGCGCTGGCCGATACGCCGCGCGCGCTGGAAGCCATGGCCGCGCGCCAGGTGACGGGCAAAGTCATCATCCAGCCCTGAGCACGCGCGCCGCGGCGGCGCGCAGCAGGATGCTCGAGTACAGCTTGTGAAAGCCCAGCAGCGCATGGAAGGCGCCGCCCTGCCGCCTGCGCACCACGGCGGAACCGAAGTACAGGCGCGTGCCTGGCCCGGCCTCCTCCGCCATGAGCCAGGAGCGCGTGCTGCCGGCGAAGTCGCACATCAGCAGCTGGCCCGGCGCGCGCGCCTCGACCGACCAGGCCGAAAACTGCTCGCGCCGGCCGTCGGCCAGTTCGCGCACTTCGGCATCGCGCGACGGCCGCGAAACCAGCAGCGACAGCAGCGCGCGCTCGAGTTTGAACACGGCTGTCGTATAAAAAGCTTCCACAAAGTCCGCATGGCTCACGCGGCGCGGCACCTCGATCGCGAAGCAATCGGTATAGTCGCCCTGGGCGCGGTAGTGCTGCAGCAGCGAGTGCGCGGGCAATTGCTCCACCATCCGGATCTCTCCTGTGTGCATGCTCATTCGGCGAGCATAACACCCCGGCTGTCTATGCGCAGGCGCTCGGGGCTGGTGCCGAGCACGATCTTCAGGTTTTCACGCGCGCTGTTGCGCAGGTTGGCGGCAACGTTCTCCGGCTGCGCCTTCTGCTGCTGCGACTTGAACGCCAGCGCCATGAAGGCGCCCACCATGGCGCTCTTCTCGTACAGGTTGCGGATGGTTTCCGGACTTTCCTTCTCCTTCAGCCGCAGCGTGCCGCCCGCCTGGCGCAATTGCCCGATCACGGCCTTGAAGTCGTCGTCCGGCACGTCGCGGTTGGCATACACCATGTAATTGCCGACGATGAAGGCGGCCATTGCCACGTCCAGGTCGTTGCGCGGCGAACCCATTTTGGCTTCGATGGCTTGATAGATATCCATGCTTTGCACGAACATCTGCACCATCGATGCCTGGCTCGCCGGCGGGAACACCCTGGCCAGCTCCTGCGCGTTGCGCTTGACGGCCGGGGGCGCGCTGGCGTGCTCGCGCTTGCGCGCGCCGCCGGCGGCGTTGATCATCGCATTGTTGTTCATTGCCGATATATGCGAGAAGTTGATCAGCGGCGCCGCAGTGTAAGGGTAGTCCAGCCCCAGGCCGACCAGGCCTTGCGCCTGCGCCGCCGGCGCGGCCAGCAGGCAGGCCGCCGCGCCGGCGGCAATCAGCGCTCGCATCCTCATGCCGACATCACGTGGCTGGGCAGCAGGTCGGACATGTTCTCCGCCACCCCGCGCGCGTTGAAGCAGCGGAAGCGGAATTCGCCACCATCCACCAGTTCCACCACCACGATGCCGGTCAGGATGCCGAACACGCGCCGCACCGCGCGCACCTCCGCCAGCGGGATATGCACCGGCTGCAGGTTGTCGTGCACCGCCTTGTTCATCAGGTTCGGCACCCAGTCCAGCGCGTGCGCCGACACGGTGACGGTGCCGCCCACCCACAGCCCGCCCATCAGGCTCCCGATCGCCCCCACCTGTTGCACCGCCGCGCCGCCGAGGCGGCGGCTGACGATGGCGTCGGTGATGAAGGCGTTGCACAGCTTCTTGATATAGATCGTCATTGGAACCTCATGCCGTTCTTGTCGATGTTCAGCCTGGCCGGGTCGGTTTTCAGCACCAGCTGCAGGTTTTCCCTGGCCGCATTGCGCAGGTTGTCGTAGACCGCCGAGGGCTGCGGCTTCTGCTCGTGCGCCATGTACGCCACCGCCATGAATACGCCCACCATGGCGCTCTGTTCGAACACGTCGCGCAGCTTTTCCTGGTCGGCGTTGTCGCCCATCTTCTGCATGCCTTGCTGCGCGCGCAGCTGGCTGGCCACGGCGGCGTACTCTTCGTCGCTCACATTGCGCTCTTTCAGGACCATATAGTTCCCGACCAGGAAGGCGGCCAGGCCGCCGGCCATGTCGCGCGGCGCCCATCCCATCTTCTTCTCCAGCTTGAGGTAAGTCGCCATGCTCTCGACGTAGTACTGCTCCACCTGGGCGCGCTGCGCCGGCGGGAAATGCATGGAAAGCTTGCGGGCATTCTCTTTCACTGCAGGCTTGGCCTTCGCCAGCACTGGCTTGGCTTTCTTCGCCTCGGTCACGCTCGGCACCGGCACGCGCAAGTCGGGCTGTGGCCAGACCACGACGTTGTCGTAGCTCATGCCGTAACCGCAGCATTGCGCGCTTGCCGGGCGCGCCGCCCCCAGCGCCAGCAGCAGCGCCGGCAGGATCACTCGGTATTTCATCGCCACCTCCTGCAAGTATCAAAAGGTTGGCGCAGAATATACAAAAAATGGCAACACTCCAAGCGAATCCAATCGTGTGCAAGTCACTCGGGCTTGCGGCCGGTCAGGAATGCGGCCAGCCTGGCGCGGTATTGCACCGGATCGAAGGCGTACAGGTCCTCATGCGCCGCGCCTTCCACCAGCCACAGCTCCTTCGGGCCGGGGGCAGCTTCGAACAGGCGCACCGTCTCGTGCGGCGGGGTATGCTGGTCGCGGGTGCCGCCGGCCACCAGCACCGGCACGCGCAGCTTGCGCACCGCATCCAGCGGACGCAACTGGTTGCGCCCGATGCCGGTCCGCAGCGGGATCTGCAGGTAAAGCAAAGGCGCGGCCAGGCGCCCGGCGGCGCCAAAGCGCATGCCGAGCCGGTTCGCCACCGCGTCCTCGATGGTTGGATAGACCGATTCCAGCACCACGGCATCGGCAGCCACCGGCCCGTCGCCCAGCAGCGCCGCCGCCCCGCCCAGCGACTGGCCGATCGCCAGCACCATGCGGCAACCCTGGCTGCGCAGGTAGGCCACGCCATTGCTGGCGTCGCGCGCTTCGCGGTGGCCGAAGGTGATCATTTCGCCCGGCGTTTCACCGTGGCCTTGCAGGTCGATGGCGAGCGCGGTGAAACCGGCTTCGCGCAGGAAACCGGCGCGCGCCGCCATGGCGCGGCGGTCGGCGCGGATGCCGTGCATGAGCAGTGCGCACTGGGTTGCGCCGGGGGTGCGCAGCAGCGAACCATGGGTGCCATTGGCTATGACGGGCTCGAAGCCTGGCGGCATCGCGACCGGAGCGTTAACCGGCCTTGCCAGCGACCAGCCCAGCGCCGCCACGCCGGCCAGCCCCACCAACAGCGCGGCGGCCGCTGCGCCGCCCAGCCGCAGGCCGGGCCGCATCAGGCAGCGCGGCGCTCGACCAGCGTGCGCACCGGGTCCGGCAGCCACTGGCGCAGCGCGGCGCCGATCGCCGCTTCGCGGCGCTGCCAGAACACGCCGGCGGCAATGATGGCCATGCCGATGGCTGTCAGCGCCACCGGGAACAGCAGGCTGTCGCGGAACACGGAATACGACAAGTGGCCCATGTAGCCGGCCAGGCCAAAACCGCCAAACACCGCGAACACGCGGCGCGACAGCGCGGCCCCGACGCCGATCATCAGCACATTGACCAGGCAGTACACCAGCTTGCCGAACTCACTGCCGGAACCCATGGACGACAAGGCGCCCCAGAATGTGACCACGCCCCAGATGTACAGCCAGAACGCGTAATCCTTGCTGCTGCGGTTGCGCAGGTCGATCCACAGCGCCAGCAGCGTCATGGCCGCGCCGAACACTGCCGAGATGATCTTGCCTTCGCGCGAGAAGAAGCCCGAACCGCCGAGCAGCATATCGGTCAGGTCCATGCTCATGTACCACAGCGTGACGGCCACCGGCATCACCGTAAACGGCATGCGGTAGCGCCACAGCACCACGGCCCCCGCCGCCAGCGTGGCCAGCTCCATCAGGATCCAGCGCCAGTCGATGTAGTAGTGGTAATCGCGATAGCCGCCCGGCCCGTCCTGCGCCCACAGCCCCAGCACATGCTGCAGGCCGTACACCGCCAGCGGCACCAGCACCACGGCGAAAGCTGCCAGCACGCCGGCCGGCAGCAGCAGGCCGCGCGCGCGCAGCCATTCGACGCCGCCGATGGCGGCCACAATGTAGCAAATGGAAATGAACAGCAGGCCGGCGCCGCCGAAGGTCTCCCACCCCAGCGTCATGAACAGCGACATGGCGCCGATAGCGATCAGCCCGCCCAGGTAATACAGGATATGGGCCGGCTTGAAGCCCGGCGTGTGCTGCTCGCGCTCCTGCAGGAACTGCCACAGGCGCCCTGCCTGGCCTTCATCCAGCAAGCCCTGGCTTGCCGCCTCGTCCAGCATTGCGCGTGTCAGCTTCATGCTTATAGTCCTTTGAAGAATTCGATGACATCCGCCGCCTCGCGCGTGCGCTTGAAGGGCGGCAGGCTTTGCCAGATGCGGCGGCCGTAGGGTTTGGAGATCACGCGCGGGTCGCACAGCATCAGCACCCCGCGGTCGCTCTCGTCGCGGATCAGGCGCCCGGCGCCCTGCTTCAGGTTGATGATCGCTTCCGGCAAAGTATGGCCCATGAAACCGTTCAGGCCTTTGCGCTCCATCACCTCGATGCGCGCCGCCAGCACCGGGTCGTCCGGCGGCGCGAACGGCAGCTTGTCGATGATCACCAGCGACAGCGCGTCGCCGCGCACGTCCACGCCCTCCCAGAAGCTCTGCGAGCCAATCAGCACGCCGTTGCCGGCCTTGCGGAACTGGTCCAGCAGTTCGGTGCGGCCACGGTCGCCCTGCACGAACAGCGGGAACTTCAGGCCGCGCTTGTCGAATTCGTCGCGCAGGCGGTCGGCGGCGCGCTTGACGGCGCGCAGTGTGGTGCACAGCAGGAAGGTGCGGCCGCCGGCCGCTTCGATGATCGGCAGCGCCGCGTCCAGCACGGCATCGGTATAGCCCATCGAATTCGGGTCCGGCAAGCCTTGCGGCACATACAGGATGCCCTGCTGCTCGTAGTTGAAGGGGCTGGGCCAGTTGCGCGCGACCTCGTTCTCCAGCCCCATCTGCTCGGCAAAGTGGCTGAAGTCGTTCTTCACCGCCAGCGTGGCGGAGGTGAAAATCCAGCTGCGCGGCACGCCTTCGCGCTGGCCGTTGAAGATCGGCGCAATCGACAGCGGCGTCTTATGCAGCTGCAGCGAACTCTGGAAAGCCTCCACCCAGTACACCGCTTCCTCGCCCGGCGCGATCTTGGCTTTCGGGTCGAACTTCCACGCTTCCAGCTTGGCCGACAGCTCGTTGCCGCGCACGCGGCATTGTTCGATGGTCTCGGCGCGCTCGGCGTTCTTCTCCAGCACGGCGATCATGTCGACCAGCTCGTCCTTCAGCGTCTGCAGCGCGGGGAAGAAATCGCTGGACGGGGCGATCTGCGGCAGCGACATGCGCACGATGTCCTGCGCGAAGGTCAGGCGCAGGTCGCGCGCCGCCTTCTCCACCGGCGTCACGACCTTGGCCCACTCGGCGCCGTCGCGCGCATGGGCCAGGCCTTCGGCCAGCACGTCGCGGCACAGCTCCAGGATATGCGAGGTGGAGACCGTGTCGCCGAAGAACAGTGTGGCGGTATCGGGCAGCTGGTGCGCCTCGTCGAAGATCACGGTATTGGCGGACGGCAGCAGCTCGGCCACGCCGGTGTCCTTCAGCGCCACGTCGGCGAAGAACAGGTGGTGGTTGACCACCACCACGTCGGCCTGCTGCGCTTCGCGCCGCGCTTTCATCACGAAGCAGTCCTGGTAGTACTGGCACTCCTGCCCCATGCAGTTCTCGCGGGTCGAGGTCACCAGGTTCCAGATCAGCGCATTTTCCGGCACGCGCGCCAGCTCCGCCTTGTCGCCGGTGCTGGTCATCTTCAGGAAGCGCTGGATTTCGCGCAGGTTGCCGACGTCCTCGCGCGAGGTCATGCGGCCGTTCTGCAGCGTACGTTCCAGGTGGTAGTGGCACAGGTAGTTGGAGCGGCCCTTGAGCAGCGCCACCGAGACCGGCGCCTGCAGCGCGGCGCGGATGGTCGGGATATCGCGCAGGAACAGCTGGTCCTGCAGGTTCTTGGTGCCGGTGGAGACGATGGTCTTGCCGCCCCACAGCAAGGCCGGCACCAGGTAGGCAAAGGTCTTGCCGGTGCCGGTGCCCGCTTCCGCGATCAGGGTTTGCTGCCTGGCGATGGCGTCGGCAATCGCCTTCGCCATTTCGGTCTGCGATTTGCGCGGGCGAAAACCGCCCACCGCCGGGCCCAGCGGGCCGCCGGGACCGAACAAGCGCTCAATATCGGCGTCGTGCACGCCCGCAGGGAAAACGGGCTCACTCGGCGCGCCGGGAGCGGGCGACGGCTGTTGGGGATCAGTCAAGTTCGTAGTGGAATCAATGGCCCTGCTCAGGCCGGTACATCGGGCACCAATTGCATTTTCAGCAGGGTGATATAGTCTTTCAGCTGCAGCTTGCGCTTCTTGAGGCGGCGCAACTGGAGTTGATCGTGGTGACCATCCAGGGTCAACATTTCGATCACAGCGTCCAGGTCGCGGTGCTCGACGTCGAGCTCGATGATGCGGCGCTGGATTTCTTCTTTGTTGATCATAAGGCGAAAGTCGTCTGCACGATTGCGTTGAGCGTTTACTTACAGTTTCGTTTGGACAACAATCTATACTTGCAACAAAACTGCATACAGGTGCATAGTTTAACTCAGGTGGACATTGGAAAGAAGCTGTCAAGACCCTATGAGCACGTATAAGATCGAGGCCGGAACCGCGCAGCACATCGGCAGCCGGCCCCAACAAAATGACCGTGTCGCGCTGTTTACGGCGCCGAAAGCGCCCGGCTATGTGCTGGCGGTGCTGGCGGACGGCATGAGCGGCGGGGCGGCAGGTGCCGAGCAGGTGCTGCACACCGCCAAACAACTGTTTGACGAATACCGCGCTTCGGAGACGGTCAGCATGGCGCGGGTGGAAGAACTGCTGCGCGAAATCGCCCACGATGTGCACCAGATCCTGGTGATGGACCCGCGCACCGGCAGCAGCGAACCGCAGTCGTCGATGGTGCTGATGCTGCTGACGCCGCAGCGCCAGGCCGCGTGGGCCGTGGTGGGCGACTCGCGATTGTATCGTTTTGACAACAAGGAATGCATCGGCCGCAGCAGCGATGCCGAATACGTGGCGCACCTGATGGAGCAGGATAAACTGCCCGAGGATGCGGCGCGCAAGCACCGCCAGGCCAAGCTGCTGAACAATGTGCTCGGCAACAAGCAGAAGGAGCCGTTCATCAGCTTTGGCACGCAGGAGAACCTGAAAGCGGGCGACGCTTTCCTGCTCTGCTCGGACGGGCTGTGGTCGTATTTCGCGGACGTGGAACTGGCCACCGTGATCGCCAAGAAGTCGCCGCGCGAAGCGGCTGAACTGCTGATCAACAAGGCGCGCGAACGGGCCCAGGGCAAGGGCGACAACTGCTCCATGGCCATCCTGAAACTGGTGGCCCCGCCCAAGGAAGAAGTGAACTACACGGTGCAGAAGCTGCGCAAGGCAGTTTAATTCTTTTGCTGCGCCTCGGCGGCGCGGCGCTTCTTCTCTTCCTTCTCGGCCTGCTTGGCCTTGATTTCCGCCTGCCGCTTCTCGGAAGCGGCCTTCTTGCGTTCATAGGCTTCCGCCTTGGCAGCGCGCTGCGGCGCTTCCGCCGCCACCCTGGCGGCGCGCGCGCGTTCGCGCGCCTCGTGCGCGGCCTGGCGCTGCTCCAGCGACTCGGCTGCCGGCTGCGGGCGCGGCTTGCTGTCCGGGTCGGGCTTGGCCGGCTTCGGGTTGGCCGCGTTGTAGGCCGCTTCCGCCGCATCCTTCTGCGCCCGGTCTTCCAGGTCGCGGTCGCGCATTTCCACCGCCTGGCGGCGCTTGAACTGGTTGGCCTCCACCTCCACCGAACGCAGCTCGGCCAGGCGCAGGCGGCGCTGCTCCTTGGCCTTGTCCACGCAGGCGTTGACGAAGAACTTTTCGTTGCAGCGCTGCTCGCTGGCGGCGAATTCCGCTTCGACCGCCGCGCGGTCCTGCTTCACCTGCGCCAGGCGCGCGTCGGCCTGTTCCACCGAGTGGGTCTGCGGGATGCGCGGGGCGCCGATCGTCGCCGGGCGGCCGATATCCTGCGCCAGCGTCACACTGGGCAGCATGAGCGCCAGCCAGATCCAGTTCTTCAAATTTCTCTCCTTGTCAGGACAGCTTGTCGGCGGCGCCGCGCTGTTCCTTTTCCATATACTCGCGCGATTGCATCTCGACGATGCGCGACACGGTACGGTGGAATTCATTGGCCAGCATACCGGTCGTATACAGCTCCTCCGGCTCCACCTCGGCCGACATGATCAGCTTGACCTTCTGGTCGTAGAACACGTCGATCAGCCAGGTGAAGCGGCGCGCTTCGGACGACTGGCCGGCCGACATCATCGGAATACCGGACAATATCACGGTATGGAAGCGGCTGGCGATTTCCAGGTAGTCGTTCTGCGAGCGCGGGCCGCCGCACAAGGTGGCGAAGTCGAACCAGACGATGGTGCCGGCGCGGCGCAGCGCTTTCAGCTCGCGCCCTTCGACGTGGATGCGCGGGTCCTCATCGGCCGTTTCGGCGATGCGGGCGAAGGCTTCGCGCAGCTGGTGGTCGGTCTGCGCGTTGAGCGGCGTGTAGTAGGCGTCCACCTGCTCCAGCGCGCGGCCGCGGTAGTCGATGCCGGCGTCCACATTCAGCACGTCCATCTTTTCCTTCAACAGGGCGATGGTGGGCAGGATGCGGTCGCGGTGCAGGCCGTCCGGATACAGGGTGGACGGCTCGTAATTCGAGGTCATGATGAAGGACACGCCGTTGTCGTACAGCGCCTTCATCAGGTTGTACAGGATCATGGCGTCGGCCACGTCGGAGACGTGGAATTCATCGAAGCAGATCAGGCGGTACTTCTTGGCGATGCGTTTGGCGACTTCCTCCAGCGGGTCTTCGACGCCGCGCAGCTCGTCGAGCTGCATGTGGACGTCGCGCATGAATTCGTGGAAGTGCAGGCGCGTTTTGCGCACCAGGGGCACCACCGAGTAGAACGAATCCATCAGGAAGGATTTGCCGCGCCCTACCCCGCCCCACATGTACACGCCGCGCGGCGGTGCTGGACGGTTGATCAGGCGTTTGAAGCTGTTCGAGCGCTGGGATTTGTACTCGACCCATTCGTCGTAGCACTGCTGCAGGCGGTCGACGGCGCGCTGTTGGGCGGCGTCGGCTTTGAAGTCGCGCTGCGAAAGCGCGTGCTGGTAAAACTCTTGGACGTTCATTTATTTTGGAACCCGGTAAACCAGGGGTCAGACCCAAGGGTCCGACCCTGTCGACGCGGCTTGCAGTGGAGGGGTCTGGCCCTTGGGCCAGACCCGCCCTACCGGGGTTAGAAGTTCAGCGTACGCTTATCGACAGCCAGCGCTGCTTCCTTGGTCGCTTCCGACAGCGATGGGTGGGCGTGGCAGATGCGCGCGATGTCTTCGGCCGAAGCCTTGAACTCCATCGCCACCACCGCTTCGGAGATCAGCTCGGAAGCCATCGGGCCGACGATATGCACGCCCAGGATCTCGTCGGTGGTCGCATCGGCCAGGAACTTGACCATGCCGCTGGTGTCGCCCAGCGCACGCGCGCGGCCGTTGGCCAGGAACGGGAAGGTGCCGGCCTTGTAAGCCACGCCTTCGGCCTTCAGCTGCTGCTCGTTCTTGCCGACGAAGGCGATTTCCGGATGGGTGTAGATGACCCAAGGGATGGTGTTGAAGTTGGTGTGGCCATGCTGGCCGGCGATACGCTCGGCCACGGCAACGCCCTCTTCTTCCGCCTTGTGCGCCAGCATCGGGCCGCGCACCACGTCGCCGATCGCCCATACGTTTGGCAGGTTGGTCTTGCAGTCGCCGTCCACGGTGATCATGCCGCGCTCGTCGACCGCCAGGCCCACTTTGTCGGCGCCCAGGCCGATGGTGTTGGCCACGCGGCCGATCGACACGATCAGCTTGTCGAACACGGTCTTGTGCGCTTCGCCCTTGGCGTCGGTGTATTCAACGGTGACGTTGTCCTTGCCCGCTTCGACCTTGGAGATCTTGCAGCCCAGGTTGATCGACAGGCCTTGCTTGGTCAGCAGCTTGTGCGCTTCCTTGGCGATCTGCTCGTCGACAGCGCCCAGGAAGGTCGGCAGGCCTTCCAGCACGGTCACTTCCGAACCCAGGCGGCGCCATACCGAGCCCAGTTCCAGGCCGATCACGCCGGCGCCGATCACGCCCAGCTTGGCCGGTACGGTTTCGATGTTCAGGGCGCCGGTGTTCGACAGGATCAGTTTCTCGTCGAATGGCGCGCCTGGCAGTGCGCGTGGGTTGGAGCCGGTGGCAACGATGATCTGCTTGCCGGTGATGGTGTCGGTGGTCGGGCCCGAAATGGCGATCGGGTAGCCTTCAGCACCAGCGGCGCCGGCGAATGCGCCGCGGCCGTGGAAGAAGGTGACCTTGTTCTTCTTGAACAGGAAAAGGATGCCGTCGTTGTTCTGCTTGACGACGGTGTTCTTGCGCTTCAGCATCTGCGCCACGTCGAAGGACAGGCCTTCCACGTTGATGCCGTGCTCTTTGAAGCCGTGCGATGCATGTTCGAAGTGCTCGGACGATTGCAGCAGCGCTTTCGAAGGGATGCAGCCGACGTTGGTGCAGGTGCCGCCCGGGGCAGGCTTGCCGGCGTCGTTGCTCCATTCGTCGATACAGGCCACGGAGAAGCCCAGTTGTGCTGCGCGGATGGCGGCGATGTAACCGCCAGGGCCGGCGCCGATAACTACTACGTCAAATTGTTTGTTGCTCATGTCTTAGATCCCAGTCATTTCGTCCTCGGGGACGAATATCCACAAGAGAATGTAAATCAGCAGGCCGAAGCCGAAGGTGGCCGAAAAGAGTGCGAAGACCAGGCGCCAGATCCAGGATTCGACGCCGGTGCGGGCGCCGATGCCGCCGCACACGCCGCCCAGCCAGCGGTCGTTGCGGGCGCGGCGCAGGCTGCCGAAATCGGAGGCGAAGTCGCCGCCCGCCTGCGGACTGCCCTGCAGCAGCTTTTCCTTGGCGCGGGCGAATTCTTCATCGCTCAGGGCACCTGCCTGGTGCAGTTCGTGCAGACGCTTCAGTTCTTCGGAGACGCTCATTTAACCTCTCTTCAACTTTTCAACCCGGTAAACCGGGGTCCGACCCAAGGGTCAGACCCTGCTCACGCGGCGTTCGCGGTCCCTGGGTCAGACCCTCGGGTCTGACCCAGCCTTACCGGGGTGATTACAGGTCCAGCAGCAGGCGCGCTGGGTCTTCCAGCGCTTCCTTCATCGCTACCAGGCCCAGGACAGCTTCGCGGCCGTCGATGATGCGGTGGTCGTAGGACATCGCCAGGTAGTTCATTGGGCGAATCACGATCTGACCGTCAACGACAACAGCGCGGTCCTTGGTGGCGTGCACGCCCAGGATTGCCGATTGTGGTGGGTTGATGATCGGGGTCGACAGCATGGAGCCGAAGGTGCCGCCGTTCGAGATGGAGAAGGTGCCGCCGGTCAGGTCTTCCAGGGTCAGCTTGCCTTCCTTGGCTTTGGCGCCGAACTCGCCGATCTTCTTCTCGATCTCGGCGATGGTCATCTGGTCGGCGTTGCGCAGGATCGGCACCACCAGGCCGCGTGGCGAGCCCACAGCGATACCGATGTCGAAGTAGCCGTGGTAGACGATGTCGTTGCCGTCCACCGATGCGTTCAGGATCGGGTACTTCTTCAGCGCGTGCACAGCGGCTTTGACGAAGAAGGACATGAAGCCCAGCTTCACGCCGTGCTCTTTCTCGAACTTGTCCTTGTACTTGTTGCGCAGGTCCATGACCGGCTTCATGTCCACTTCGTTGAAGGTGGTCAGGATGGCATTGGTGGACTGGGACTCAACCAGGCGCTCGGCGATACGTGCGCGCAGGCGGCTCATTGGCACGCGCTCTTCCGGACGGTCGCCCAGGTTGGCGGCGGCAGGCGCGGCCACCTTCGGCAGCGATGCCTTAGGCGCGGCGGCAGCCAGCGGCGCTGGTGCAGCTGGCTTCGGTGCGGCAACAGCGGCCAGGGCGTCGCCCTTGGTCACGCGGCCGTCCTTGCCGGTGCCGGCCACGTCGGAAGCGGCGATGCCGGCTTCGGACAGGATCTTGGCGGCGGCAGGCATGGCCACGCCGGACTTGTCGGCGGCAGCGGCAGCGGCAGGAGCGGCGGCAGCTGGTGCAGCGGCAGCAGCAGGAGCCGAAGGAGCGGCACCGGCGGCAGCGTCGGTGTCGATGATGGCGATGACTTCGCCGGCGACAACGGTGGCGCCGTTGTCTTTGATGATTTGCACAACCACGCCAGCGCCTGGAGCCGGCAGTTCCAGCACGACCTTGTCGGTCTCGATGTCGATCATGTTTTCGTCGCGCGCGACAGCTTCGCCGACTTTCTTGTGCCAGGTCAGCAGGGTCGCTTCAGCGACGGATTCCGACAGTTGAGGAACTTTAACTTCGATTTGTGCCATTTGTTATTTACTCCGTATCTTGTGTTTTGTATGCCGCCCGCTTGTGGCGGACGGCTCACCCGCTAAAAGCGATTACTTGGTCAGGATGAAGCCCTTCAGCTTCGAGAACGCGGTTTCCAGCAGTTCTTTCTGCTGCGCGTAATGCTTGTCGTAGTAACCCACGGCAGGCGATGCGGAAGCAGGACGGCCGGCGTATGCCAGCTTCTGGCCCGATTCCATGGCCTCGAAGATGTTGTGCTGGATCTGGAACCAAGGGCCCTGGTTCTGTGGTTCGTCCTGGGTCCACACCACTTCGGCCAGGTTCGGGAACTTCTTCAGTTCAGCAGCGAAGGCCTTGTGCGGGAATGGATACAGCTGCTCGATACGGATGATCGCGGTATCGGTCACGCCGCGGGTCTTGCGGGTGTTGGCGATGTCGTAGTACACCTTGCCCGAGCAGACGATCGCGCGCTTGACCTTCTTGGCGTCGATGGACTCGTCCACTTCGCCGATCACGGTCTGGAACGCACCCTTGGCCAGTTGCTCCAGCGGGGAACCTGCATCCTTGTTACGCAGCAGCGACTTCGGCGTCAGGATCACCAGCGGCTTGCGGAACTGGCGCACCATCTGGCGGCGCAGCACGTGGAAGATCTGCGATGCGGTGGTCGGCTGCACCACTTGCATATTGTTGTCAGCGCACAGCTGCAGGAAACGCTCTGGGCGGCACGACGAGTGCTCAGGGCCCTGGCCTTCGTAGCCGTGCGGCAGCATCATGACCAGGCCGGAAGCGCGGCCCCACTTCACTTCGCCGGAGCTGATGAACTGGTCGATCACCACCTGGGCGCCGTTGACGAAGTCGCCGAACTGCGCTTCCCAGATGGTCAGGGTGTTCGGTTCGGCGGTCGAGTAGCCGTATTCGAAGCCCAGTACCGCCTCTTCGGACAGCACGGAGTCGATCACGGTAAACGGCGCCTGGCCTTCGGAGATGTTCTGCAGCGGGATGTAGGTGCCTGCGTCCCAACGCTCACGGTTCTGGTCGTGCAGCACAGCGTGACGGTGCACGAAGGTGCCACGGCCGGCATCCTGGCCGGTCAGGCGCACAGCGTAGCCGGAGGAAACCAGGGACGCGAAGGCCAGGTGTTCGCCCATGCCCCAGTCCAGGTTCATTTCGCCCTTGCCCATGGCAGCGCGGTCGCCCAGCACTTTTTCCACCAGCGAGTGCACTTTGAAGTCGGCTGGCACGGTGGTGATGGCGGCGGCCAGGCGCTTCAGTTCGGTCATCGGCACGGCGGTATCGGCCGCGTCGGTCCACTTGCGGTTCAGGAACGGCAGCCAGTCGACGGCGTACTTGTTCTTGAAGTTGGAGATCACCGGGTCGATGGTGTGCTTGCCCTGGTCCATCGCCGCGCGGTACTCGGCCACCATGGCGTCGCCGCCGTCGGCCGGGATCACGCCCTGCGCCACCAACTTGTCCGCGTACATCTTGCGGGTGCCTGGGTGCTTGGCGATCTTCTTGTACATCAGCGGCTGGGTCAGCGCAGGGGTGTCCTGCTCGTTGTGGCCCAGTTTGCGGTAGCAGATGATGTCGACAACGATGTCTTTCTTGAACTGCTGGCGGTAATCCATCGCGATCTGGGAAGCCAGTACCACGGCTTCCGGATCGTCGGCGTTCACGTGCAGTACCGGCGCTTCGATCATCTTCACGACGTCGGAGCAGTAGGTGGTGGAGCGTGCATCGCGCGGATCGGACGTGGTGAAGCCGATCTGGTTGTTGATCACGATGTGCACGGTGCCGCCGGTGCCGTAGCCGCGGGTCTGCGCCAGGTTCAGGGTTTCCATCACAACGCCCTGGCCGGCGAATGCCGCATCGCCGTGCACCAGGATCGGCAGCACTTGCTGGCCTTCCTTGTCGCCGCGGCGGTCCATACGGGCCTTCACGGAACCTTCAACCACCGGGTTGACGATTTCCAGGTGGGACGGGTTGAACGCCAGCGACAGGTGGACCGGGCCGCCTGCGGTGGAGATGTCGGACGAAAAGCCCTGGTGGTATTTCACGTCGCCGGCCGGCAGGTCGTCGGCGTGCTTGCCTTCGAATTCTTCGAACAGGTCCTTAGGCGCCTTGCCCAGGGTGTTCACCAGCACGTTCAGGCGGCCGCGGTGGGCCATGCCGATCACGATTTCCTGCACGCCTTTTTCACCGGCGCGCTGGATGATTTCATCGATCGAAGCGATGAAGGTCTCGCCGCCTTCCAGCGAGAAGCGCTTCTGGCCGACGTATTTGGTGTGGAGGTAGCGCTCCAGGCCTTCAGCAGCGGTCAGGCGCTCCAGGATGTGCTTTTTCTTCTCAGCGGTGAAGTTCGGGGTCGAACGGATCGACTCCAGGCGCTCCTGCAGCCAGCGCTTTTCGGCCGGGTCGGAGATGTACATGTACTCCGCGCCGATGGAGCGGGTGTAGGTGTCCTTCAGCAGGTTGGTCAGGTCGCGCAGGGTCGCGGTCTCTGGGCCGAAGTAGGTGTTGCTGATGTTGAAGACGGTGTCCTGGTCGGCATCGGTGAAGCCGTAGAACGACGGTTCCAGTTCAGGAATGCTTGGACGCTCCTGGCGCTGCAGCGGGTCCAGGTTGGCCCAGCGAGCGCCCAGGTAACGGTAGGCAGCGATCAGCTGGGTAGCGGCCACGCGCTTGCGGCCCATTTCGGCGTCGGACGAAGCGACGATGGTGCGGATGGGGCCAGCTTTCGCGCGTTCGGCGAAGGAGGCGATGACGGACGAGTGGATGACGTCTGGTTTAGCGCTGCCGTCGACTGCCGGTACGTTCTGCATGGCGTCGAAGTACTGGCGCCAGTTGTCTGGCACGGAGCCAGGATTTTCAAGGTACGCTTCGTACAGTTCTTCTACGTACGGCGCATTCCCACCAAACAGGTAGGACGTGGACGTCTTTTGTTGCATCATTTCTTTGCTCACCTTTCTTCGCGCTTCGCGAGGAATTAGCGGGTTTAATCAACCTTCCGCGACACGGCCTGACCGGTTAGCGGATTGCACATCAAGTTGTGGGGGAAGGGCTCTGTTGTTTCCAGCATTTCCAAAAACGGTCGCTTAGCATAGCACGTGTCATTGAACTGCAACAACTAAAACTCGGCTCCGCGCCTGGTAAACCAGTCCGCCAGATGGTCCAGCAAAGCCCGCAACGCCGGCGGCATGTGCTGGCGCGATGTATAAATGGCATGGATTCCCAGCGCCTGCGGTTGCCAATCCGGCAAGACCTCCAGCAACCTGCCCGCCGCCACTTCCGGCAGCACCACGAAGCGCGGCTGCATCGCAATTCCCACGCCCCGCCCGGCCGCCGCCAGCAAGGCCATCGACTCATTCGACGCCAGGCTGCCGCCCACCGGCACCGCCACCACGCCATCGGCCGCATGCGCCAGTTCCCATACGCTCTTGCCGAAGTAGCTATACGCCAGGCAGTTGTGCCGCGCCAGGTCCTGCGGCGCAGCGGGCGCGCCGTGCTGCGCCAGGTAGTCCGGCGCCGCGCACAGCATCGAGCGGCACTCCCCCAGCTTGCGCGCAATCTGGTTCGGCTCCAACGCATTGGTGATGCGGATGGCCAGGTCAATCCGCTGCTCGACCAGGTTGACCGTCCGGTTATCCACCTGCAGGTCAACGGTCACCTGCGGATAACGGCGCAGGAAGCCCGCCAACGCCTCCGCCAGCGCCGTCTGCGCCAGGAACTGCGCGCATGCCACCCGCAGCAGGCCGCGCGGCTCGCCCGCTCCCGCATCCCCCGCCGCCGGGATCGCGCCGGCAAGTGCCAGCAACTCCCGGCAACGTGCCAGCGTCACCTCCCCCGCCGCCGTCAGCCCCAGGCGGCGCGTGGTACGGTGCAGCAGGCGCGCCCCGGCCCACTCCTCCATCTCCGCCAGGTAGCGCGTCACCATGGCGCGCGACATATCCAACGCCTCCGCCGCAGCGGCCAGGCTGCCGCGCTCCGAGATGGTGACAAAGACGCTGGCCGACGTAATCCGATCCATATGAACGATTTAAGCAATAAACCGTTTCAATATACCCTATTTTTCGATCAAGTCAGGCGCCCTACACTGGCAGGCATCAACCAACACAAAGGACCCGCAACATGATCAAGCAGACTCTGGCCTCCGCCGCCCTCGCCACCCTGGCCGCCACCGCCACCGCCAACGCCGCCCCGCTCACCCTGGAAGTCTTCAACCCCGGCGAAGCCGCCATCTTCCCGGTCGCCTCGGTGCTGGTGAAAGGCGAGAAAGACGCCGTGCTGGTCGACGCCCAGTTCTCCCGCGCCGAAGCCGAAAAGCTGGTGGCGCAGATCAAAGCGAGCGGCAAACGCCTGACCACCATTTACGTCAGCCACGGCGACCCCGACTTCTATTTCGGCCTGGACGTACTGAAAGCCACCTTCCCGCAAGCCCGCATCGTGGCCCGCAGCACCACCATCGCCGCCATGGAAAAGAAAGGGAAAGCCAAGGTCGCCTACTGGGGCCCCATCCTCGGCGCCAACGCCCCGAGCGGCGTCGTGATGCCAGAACTGCTGCAGGGCGACATCGAACTGGAAGGCCAGAAGCTGCAGATCCAGGGCCAGGGCGACCGCACCTACGTCTGGATTCCCTCGATCAAAGCTGTGGTGGGCGGCGTGGTGCTGTTCAAAGGCCTGCACGTCTGGATGGCCGACACCCAGACGCCCGAATCGCGCGCCCAATGGCTGTCCGTGCTGGACGACATGGCCAAGCTGAAGCCGACCACCGTCGTCCCCGGCCACTTCGCACCCGGCATCAGCTACACCCCGGACGCCATCAGCTACACCGCCGACTACGTGCGCCGCTTCGAAGCCGCCACCCCGGCCGCCGCCGACAGCGCCGCCCTGGTCGCCGCCATGAAGTCCGCCTACCCGACCGCCGGCCTGGAAAGCGCCCTGCAACTGAGCGCCAAAGTCGCCAAAGGCGAGATGAAGTGGTAACACCCGAACCCGTGTCAACCGTGGACTCAGACCCTTTGGTTGACACGGGCTCGGCGCTAGTAATACTGCCGATCCGCCGCCCTCGCCGAGATATCCAGCATTTCCTTCGAATGGCCGTAGAGCATGAGCTGCCCGGTCTTGTTGCGCGTGAAGAGCAAGACCGGCCATGTGCCGCGAGTGCCTGCATTCAGTTTCGGCAGTTCCAGTTTTTCGAAAGCCGAATAGGCAGCAGCCGATTTGAATTCGGCCATACTCAATGCGCGGATGTCATGCAGTGCCATGTACCAGATCTCCACCGTGTAACCGTCCTGCTCATACTTTCCGCCCAACCCGACCGGCTTTGCAGATTCATTCAGCATCATGCGTTTTGCGATGACGCCCGGGCTGGCGATACGAGCATCCCCCGCGAATATCGATTTCACCAAGTAAGACTTTAAAGAGAGGCCCTTCTTGCTCGATTCAATCGAATTAGCGAACAAGCCAGGTGCCTGCTCGATCAACTGATCGCTTCGACCCGTCTGTTCCTTGCTGAACATCGCATCCCAGTCTGCCTGGAAGCGCCTCTGCCAGTCGGCGAACTCCTTCACCGAAGGCTCCGCATTAAATCCAGCCTGCGTATAGATAGAAGGGTCTACGCCAGGCTGCCCATCACCGGCATGGGCCAATCCCATAACCAGAAGGCCTGCCAGCGCGACGGACATGACTCTCCGAAAGCTCATTGCATTTCCTTTTTAACAAAAAGGCAAGAGCCTAACATTCTAATTGCGCCTCATCGCACACGATTGGAAACGCGGAAGCCTGATCCGAACGTTAAAAGGAATAGCCTTGTTTATAGCTATCCCAGTTCACGTCCTTACGCATGCCCCACCATGAAAAGGCCTCCACTAAAAATTTGCTCGAGTAGCCTCGGGCTAAGCTGCAACCATGCAGCTCCAACCACAACAAGTGCGGACAAAGCGACCATTGGCCATACGCGCGAATACCCGTTTACTGCTATCGCCCATAGCCTGTCGAGCATGTAAGCCAAGTAAAAGGCCATGAAACGTAAGGCCTTCCTCAATTCGATCCCGACTTCGAAACCGTTGAGATCAGCGAAGCACCGCAACTGGTCTTATGCCCCTCAAAGGCCACGGCAATGCCATCCACCTTGATGTTCGGGTGCCCTTCCACGATTATGCAGACGCTATGGCCGGGAATCGGACAAACGCAGGCATCGCCAACGCGCGCAACGGCAATGCCCAGCACCTTGCTGCGCGCGTTTGCACTAATGACCTTCCCGCCATGGCTGGTCGGATCACCCAGCCGGATCACGCCCTTCATCAGAAGGAATAACCCTGCATGTAGTCATCCCACTTCACGTCCTTGCGCATGCCCCACCACGGCAAGTACGTGCTGCCCTCGCCGCGCGCTCGGAACCAGTTCTTGTCCGGGTTGCACAACCGCGGTTTGGCGGGCGGCGTGACCACCACCACCGTGGCACGCTCTGGCTCCGTAGTGCCAGCCACCAATACCGGCAGACCCTTCTGGTGCGTCCACGCGATCGCCAGGGCAAGGTTGGTCACCGCGCTGCCGGCTCGCATATCGCCCAAAAGCTTCGGCGTGTTGAAGGTCTGCTTCATGAAATCCAGCTCGGGCGCCGTGATGGTCAGCGCCTGGCCCAGCGTGCCCAGGCGCGCACCGCTCGCTTCACTGCCGTGACCCGCGTCGTGAATGACGTAGCCCAGCTTCGCTGGCTCGGTGTTTGCCTGCTCGGCAGC
Organism: Pseudoduganella sp.; assembly: GCF_041914865.1. NCBI lineage: Bacteria > Pseudomonadati > Pseudomonadota > Betaproteobacteria > Burkholderiales > Oxalobacteraceae > Pseudoduganella > Pseudoduganella sp. Next base: position 50,981 of record NZ_JAYSCO010000021.1, read on the forward strand.
CATTCGGATCGCGGTTTGCCATGCTTGCGCGGAGCGGTTCTGGCCATCGCGTGGTTCAAACGCTTTGGTCTCTTGCACTGCGGGACGGCCAATCCAGGCCAGCGGTTCGCGCTCCGTGTTAAATGTCGGGCCGGCAAGAACCAACAGCGTGCTGTTCTCGGACATCTGCTTATACTTCGGGAAGTCCGGGCTGTCCCAGCTATATACCCATACGCTCTTATTTGGATGCTTCTCCAGATAGTCCATGGCTTTGTCCAGCGACGTGAAACCCGCGCTAGCACCGCCGACAGTGGTATTTACCTCGGCGGGGATGTTAGCGGTCGAGAGCTTCTTAGAGAAGAACTCGAATTCTTCACCTATCATTTCAACCACCTTCGCAGTTCCTTGCTCCTTCGAGAGCTGGGGAACATCCGGCATGGCGAACTCCACATGGATGCCGTGCAGTTCGCGCCAATGCTTGGTCTTTTCCGGCTGGACGGTGTAAAAGTAGGCACTACTCTTGACGTAGCTGTTGCCGATCGGTTTTAAAGTGAAAATCAAGTAATTCTCCAAGAATCCTTTAAGAGAATTTTTTCCATTCATATTGAATGCCACACCGGCGATAGGCTGAATAGTAGTGAACATCTTCGGATCCTCTTTCACCAATTCATCATCCTTGTTCGGCTTCGCCAAGCCAAGCGTCCACAGAAGCTGCCACTCGGTCGGATAGTCCCGACGTGCAAGCGGGTTCAGCCACTGCACCCCAACTACCTGCGCCTTAAAAGGTCCGGACTGTACTTGATTGATTCCCGCCATAGCGGAGGTGGTTTGAGTCCGCTCGAGCAGCTGGCTGCAACCTGTCGTCAAGGCAAGCACAGTCATGCCTACGATTGCGGGAATGCCCAGTAAGCGTGTCATAAGTTCTCCATTTGACATTTGATTCGTAACGACAGGATCCAGTTGGCGAAGCCATAGAACGGTGAGCATAGTAGCCATCAAACCAAAGAAAATGGTTACACCGAACCTGCGTTGCCAACTCACCGTCAAGAAGTTAAGGATAGTAGTCATTTTTCGTGATGCGGCTTGTGCCTTTTCCAAGTGCGTTTATCGACGATTGTTGAGGGCATGGATGCGTCTGAATCTTCATTGGCCCAGTCGGCAAGGTTCTGCGCGCCCATGCGTCCGAGAGTGAAGTACTTACTGAGATAGCGATGCGGGTGATCCTCTTGCAATCCAACTGCATATCTCCAATCCGCCTCAATACGGAAATCCTTCCATTCCGCATCCGTAAATCGACAAACTCCTACCGCAACATCATAAGCAATCGCCCGCTCCGCATGCATCGGGTTGGTGACAATCGTGGAATGGTCCGTCGCCGGGATATCGATTCCCTCTTTCAGAAAATTACTTATCCGCTCATTGCGCCACTTCGTATACTCCTCAGTCGGCACGCCATCCATCGACTCGCCAACAACCTCACCAGTTTTCTTGTCATCCCTGTTGCTACGTCGCGCTTGCATACGCAACCGCCCACGATCCTCGTAGCGTTGCTGCTTCTCGCTGTTCTCATCACCCATCGCGCAATCCTTCTGGCCGTCCTTCCCAACCTGGTCCTGATGCCGGTCATAGGGGTCATCAGCAGATTTCGTTGGCTTCGTGCTGTTCCGGGTATTGCCCATCGGGTCATAACTTTCATCGAATTTTTCCGTCGATTGGCCAAATCGCATAGATGCCGGCAAGAACGGCACCGGGAGCTTGGGCGCGTCGATCGGTACCTCCCAGCCCATGCCATCGCTGGGCGGGTCGGCGTTGATGGGCGATTTAACCAATGCGAGCGCGGGCGTCATCACAATGGCGCTGACAACAGCGAGCACTTTGGTCAGCGGGTTCCCTGCCGATTCCCAGCCTTGCTTGACCGAGTATCTGACTGCCGGCGATGGAGGATACCAGAAGCCCTGCTTGTGTTCTTTACCCAGCTTGCCGTCCTTGATCTCGGACTTGGCGGCGTTCCAGCGATCAGTCCAGAAGTTGTAGGTGGAGGCCTTTCCTTTCCCTGGTTCCTGCCCTACGGCATACTGGGATGCGAATACGCGCTGGCTGAAAACATCGCCAGCCGCATCAATCTTCTTGACTTCATCTGCGCTCACTCCGCGCCATCCAATACCCTGGATCGGCGCAGCGGAGATCACCTGATCGTGGGGATTGCAATAAAGGGTTACACGGCCATGGGTACGCTGGCCTTTATAGCCATGCAGCGCCCTGTCTTCCGCCGCCTTAAAACTATCAGCAGTTGGCTGGCCGCCCGACATTGCGCGGTCTACCTCGGCATCGGGCTGTGCTTTCGCCGCGCGAGCTCGCAGCATATCGAGGTAGTTCTTCATTGTCTCAATACGCGCCGCCCCCGTTTGGCGACCAACGCTACCGTCGGAACTCTCCGCGCCACGCTGCGCCCAGTTCTCCATGAAGTTGTCCTCCATTAGGCTCAGGGGCGGATTGCACAGGATGTAGTTGTCGGCCTGTACCCCGAGCTTATCCGCAAGGAAGGCTCCGCCAACGCCGACGACATTGCCTTGACTGTGGCAGATCACTGTGATCGGGCAATCTTCCTGCTTGTCGCGGATCGACTTGATGAGCTTTGCAAGGCGCAGCGCTGCGTGAACGTAGTAGGCACGCGGCGGGCATTCGTAAACATCACGACCAATGGCTGGATTCAGGTGCTGCGCGGTGATCCATAAGAACAGGCGGTCATCAACACCGTTATTCCAGAGGTCAGCCACCGCCGAGCATCCGTTGGCAAACGGCCCACCACCCCAATAATCGTGCTCATTCAACCATACACGCTCGCCCCATTCCTTCAGTTCCTCTTTGCTGCACTTGTACCCCCAGCGAAATCGGATGACTGGCGAGTAATTTGCTTTCGGCTCAATGAAATTTTCGGAATCGCGTCGCGGATCTACAAACCCTCCCGCTGTTAGCTCCGAAGTGTACTGCGCTTGGGTCAACAATCCTTCGTGGATTTCAATGAATTTCTTCCCACCGCTGCCATCAGCAGCACGCAAGCTGCGGCGCTTAAGGCGTGTATTCAGGCCATCGCACAGACCTGCTTCGGCACTTTCGTACCATTCGCCATCGGAATTCACTCCATGTACAAAAATGATCACGCCAGGCAAGGGCAACTTGCTGGTGAACTTCGCTTCGCTCTTATCAGGTAAGAGCATACAGTTGCCACCGCCCAGAACGCGGTCGCAATCAAGATTACTTGGACTTGTATCAGACATATTCAGCTAGTTAGAAATTAGTTCTCTGCATCGAAGAAGCGCACCTTCATGCCTTCAAAAGCATCGTGGTCGATCTTGGCCGCGCGGCCATCGGCATCGGTAATACCCTTGAGGATGCTGCCGTCGCTGCGGGTGATCTCGTAGCGCATTCCCGGGATGCCCTTCTTGGTCAGTGGATTGATCAACTGCGGCACGCGCCCCACGTCGCCCTTGTCGAACTTGGGAAGTTCGGCGCTTTCCGTGGCTGGGCTGGTCCAGTGGTGCGTGGCCGCGTGGATCGTGGCGGTGTCGTTGCAGCCCATGGTGATCTTGCCGCCGCCCAGTTTGATGAACGTGCCGTCGCTGGTCACCAGCATGATTTCTTCGCTGGCGATCACCTGCACTTTGCCGCCGCTGGCACTGAGCTTGATGTTTTTGGCGGCGTCCACCTGCACATCGTTGTGCTGTGCCTGCGCCAGCCATTTGCCCTGGTGCGCAATCAGTTTGAAGTCTTCCGATTGGGAGAACATGGAGATGCCCTTGCCTGCGTTGACCACCGTGCGTTCGCCGCTGGCCAGTTGCATGTTCTTGAGCGCGACCTGGTCGATGTTTTCGCCTGCATGAGTGACAGCCGCCTTTGGCGTGTTGAACACCAGGCCGGCCGGGGCTGTCATGGCGATCACTGGCTGGCGGCCGCCGGCGCCGCCTGGCTCGGTATTGCTGCCCTGCTCCCATTGCTGCAGGTCGGTGTGCAGTTTTGCTTGCGGCTCGTTGTCCGCTGCTTGCCCCTGATGTTCGGCGGCGTATTTGCCGAGTGCTTTGAACAGGCCGAGGCATTCCTCCATCATGGATAAGGTCTCGCTGCGGTCAAGCTGCTTGCCGCTGGCGTTCAGTCGTTCAAAGGCGGTGACCAGCATGCCTTTGGCGGCGCGCAGCGCGCCAGCGGCATCGGTGGCCAGCTCGAAGCCTTCGCCGCGCGGGCTGGATTTGCCTTCGCTGCGCGGCGTACCCAGCCAGCCCTGGTTCAGCTGCGTGGCGGCGTGCTCGGACAGGATCTGCGTGCTGATTTGTGCATTGGTGTCGTCAAAGCGCAGCTGGTTGTGGCGCTGGGCTTTCAGCTCCTTGCTGCGCATGCCGTACAGGGCTGCGTTGGCGGGCAGGCTGCCAAAGCCGTTGAAGCGCGGTGTGTCGTGGGTGCCGTCGTACAGGCCGCCCAACGCGATCGGCTTGTCGGGATGGCCCTGGATGAAGCCGACCAGGATTTCGCTACCGACTCGTGGCCAGAATGCGGTGCCGAAACCGGCGTCGGCCCACGGCTGCAGCACGCGGATGCGGGCCGAGTCGCGCGGCGTTCCGCTGGCTCCTGCGCCTTTCTCATGTTCTTCCGGCCGCGCGAACAGGAAACGTACGGCAATCCGGCCCATTTCGTCGACGTCAATCTCACTGCCTTCAGCGCCGACGACGATGGCGCTCAGCATGCCCACCTGCGGCACGCTGGCCGGGTCGTAATAAGGCACCACCGGAATGGAGCGCCGCACGCAGTCGAACTGGTTGTAGTACACCGGCGCTTCGGTCGACTGCTGCGCGTCGGCGCCGCGCATGGCTTGCGGCCAGCCGCGGAACAGGGAGCGGGCCAGCTTGGCATCCAGCCGCAAGCCGTTGCGCGCGTACAGTTCCAGGCGGGTCAGGATGAAGGCGCGCTCGGATTCGGGATGGCTGTCGATTTCCGCGTGCTGGCTCAGGCTGAACACCGTGCCGCTGCGGAACTGGCGCACCACGCCTTCGCCGCTGAACCCCTTGGAGAGGTACTCGTGCGCCAGCATGCGGCTGCGCGCCTGCTGCTCATAGTGGCCGGAACCAGCACCAAAGCGCGCAGCGTCATACTGGTAGTCGGTCAGCGTTTCGGACAGGCGGTTGCCGGCGTCGCCCTGCTCCAGCATATCCGGCGCCTGCGCCTCTGCGGTGTTGACGCTCTTGTAGTCGAAGCTGCTGCGCCGCGCTTCCCCTGGCGCCTGCTCGCGCCAGGCCTGCCAGGCTACGACCGTATCGCGCTGCTCGGTGGCGTCGGCACGGTGGAAGCGCACGGTGCCGGCCGGATTATCGGGATAAGCTTCCGTGCTGTCGATCAGGCACAGGCGGTGCAACGGGCGGCCGTCGTCCAGCTGGTGGTCGAAGTACCAGGCTATGCCCTCCTGACGCCATAGCCTGGTCAGGAAGGCGGCGTCGCTCTCGCCGGCCTGCAATGTAAAGGAGCGCGGCGGGTAGGACTTGCTCGCTCCCGACAGCGAGAATTGGAAGGCGGCGCCCAGCACCTGGTTTTGCTGGATATGTTCCGACAAGATCTGGCTGCTGATGTCGAGTACCGATGCGTCGCGAAAAACCCGCCATGTGCTACGCTGCGCCAGCAAGCTGAGCGCATCGCGCAGGACCAGCTCGTATACAGTCAACGCGCCATCCGACAGCACGCACTCGGCGCGGCTGACAATGCCGCAAACCGGCCGCGCTTCGCCGCTATCGTCGCCAATGGCAAATGCCAGCGGCAGGCCCTGCAGCTTTTTCAAGGGCAACTGGTCGTCATTGCTCAGGCATTGCAAGCGATATTGAAAGCCGCCGCAAACTGCTTCCTGCCCTGCCACCTGGAGTGGAACCAGCCGCTTGACCGCGTCCGGCGCGGAAGATGGGGTGTGGAGCTGGAGGATGCGTCGGTTCTGGATGAGTCCCGAAATAAGCCCGGCAAGTTGGTCGCTAGCCATTTAATTGTCACACGGCAACAGTTGCAAAATCGGCATTCTAGCGAAAATGGCTTTTCCTTGTCGTTCGATTAATTTCAATCGAATCGGGGGGCGGGCGACGTTTGCCCCACCTTGCTGACGGTGTAGACTTTTATGTCTAGATCATTTATTCTAGTTCCATCGATGTTTACCCTGGATTGACCATGAGCCTGCCAAAACCAACGCCGAGCGAACTGGAGATGCTGCGCCTGCTGTTTGCACTGGGCCCGGCGACGGCGCGCCAGGTGCATGAGGCGGCGCTCGAGTCGCGCCCGGATATGCAGTACGCAACTGTCCTGCGCTTGTTGCAGGTCATGCATACCAAGGGCTTGCTGAACCGCGATGAAAGCCAGCGCGCGCACATCTATTCCCCCGCCGAGCAGCAGGATTCGATCCAGACTTCCCTGCTGAAAGACCTGATCCATAAAGCGTTTGCCGGCTCCGGCAAGGCCCTGGTGTTGGCAGCCCTTAAAGGGGGCACAGTCAGCGCTAAAGAACGCGCCGAAATCCGCGCCCTGCTGGATGACGAGAAATAGTTCCTGATGCACACACTTGAACAATTGCGCGCCGGACAGCTTGCCGGCGTGACGCGGCTGCAATTGCGGGCCGGACTTACCGAATTCCCGCGCGAAATTTTCGACCTGGCAGATTCGCTGGAAATCCTCGACCTGTCGGGCAACGCCCTCTCAAGGCTGCCGGACGATTTGCCGCGCCTGAAGCACCTGCGCATCATCTTTTGCTCCGACAACCAGTTCACCGAGTTGCCGGAGGTGCTGGGCAAATGTGCGGCGCTCACCATGATCGGTTTCCGGGCGAACCAGATCACGTCCGTGCCCGCCGCCGCTTTGCCTGGCGGACTGCGCTGGCTTGTACTAACTGATAATCGATTGGAGCAGTTGCCTGAGGAATTAGGCCAATGCGCTGACCTGCAAAAGTTAATGCTATCCGGGAATCGATTACGGGCATTACCGGAGGAGCTGGCGAACTGCGGCAAACTCGAGCTGCTTCGAATCGCCGCGAATAATCTCCCCCAATTGCCGCAATGGCTGCTGGCAATGCCGCGCCTTTCCTGGCTGGCATTTGCCGGCAATCCTTTCAGCGCAGCGCACACTGCCGCGCCACCGCCCGTTACGAATATTTCGTGGCACGAATTAAGCCTGCAGGAAAAATTAGGGGAAGGGGCTTCCGGCATTATTCACCGCGCCTCTCTGAACGGGGCGCCAGTCGCCGTGAAAGTTTTTAAGGGTGCAATGACCAGCGATGGTTTACCCGAGCACGAAATGGCGGCATGCATTGGCGCCGGCAAGCATCCGAATTTGATTCCCGTTTTGGGTATTATTCCCGATCATCCGGAAGAACTGCCCGCACTGGTAATGCAGCTGGTTGATTCGAGCCTGCGGAATCTCGCCGGCCCGCCAAGCTTACAAAGCTGCACGCGCGATATTTATGCCGAGGATACCTGTTTCAGCGCCGATGTCGTATTCAATATCGCATTGGGCATTGCCTCCGCCGCTGAACGCTTGCATGCACAAGGCATTATGCATGGCGACCTTTATGCCCATAATATTCTTTACTGCGGCAAAGGAAATGCCGTGCTCGGGGATTTCGGCGCCGCTTCCTTATTCGAGCCCGGAACTCCCTTATCTTCGGGATTGCAGCAGCTTGAAGTCAGGGCATTTGGCTGCCTGCTCGAAGAATTGCTGGAGCGTTGCGATGCCAATCTTTCCCAGCTGGAGCAATTGAAACGGGATTGCCTGTCCCCATCGCCGCTGGCACGCCCCGCCTTTGCTGAGGTGGTGGCACGCCTCTCTTCATCCGCAACTTGACCCATTTGGCGAAGGGCTGAGTACCTGGATGCCGCTCAGCGCACAATTTATGCCAGAGATCAGCCTGATTGTGCCAATAATTGGCACATCACGGCTTTTTCCGGAATACCTGTCCCAGGCTATGTGCCTCAAGGAGGGCGACGCCCCACTCGGCAAGCTTTTCCGGCGAGGCCCGCTCCAACCGTTTGCGCGTGGTCTCGGGGAGCGGTCCAAAGCGGCCTTCCAACTGCCGCTTCAATAGTTCTGACATTGCAGCTTTGCGGCCTTGCTGAATTCCCTGCTGGATTCCCTGCTGGATTCCCCGCTCAATTCCCTTGCGAAGCCCACTTTTTTCCCCGTCTTCGTAAAATATTTTTTCAATCGGACACATCCAAGTCATTTCGCCCCCCTCCTATTTCTTAATACTCTTCGCCATAGCGCACGCTCCATATCGGCCGGCAAAGGCATCATCCAATTAATAACCCTGAATACGTCGCGTGCCATCCGCCGAGACCAGCTTTTCGCAGCGATGGCACGTGTAATCCTTAATTACTCCTTCCTGCGCGCCGCGTAATTACCGTGCGTCTTTTTTGCCAGGATATATGCCGCACAAATCAAACCGAAGGGATTCTTGTGCCGAATCAGCTCCTCAATACAGATTGGCAGCCGTTCAATTGCAGCCTGCAGAAGGTTGAATTCAAGTTCCTTTACTCGGCATTGGTTTAGCGAATGCGAGCCATTGGGTGTTATCAATAAACTGCAAATCGGCAACCCTGTCAGGGCATAAATCCTCGTGAAATACGTGAACATTCTGCGCCGTAGGGACCGCCCTACCTTTTCCTGTACTTCGACATGCAAAAGCGCCGTTTGTTCCGCGTCGCGCAGACTAATTTCCACCAAAAGGTCAGCAATTAAAAATGAGGGCTTATCGCTGAGAGCAACCTGCTCCAATTCCTGCTCCCGGAAACGCCAGCCGCGCGGCCAATCGATCCGTACATAAAGCGGAGGGAAGAAAAAGCGGATGAAATGGCGGAAATAGCGCCGGGCGGCGCTTTTCCAGGGGCTGTCGTAATTGTCGCGCTGGGCGGTGGGCATGTGGCCCAGTCTAGGCAAGCGAATGGCCCCGCGAGACCGATTAGCGCAAATGATGGACGAAAAAAAAAGCGAGCCGAAGCTCGCTTTTTAGATGGCCGGGGCCGGCAAGGATTACTTGCGGTCCTTCAGCGGAGGCACATCGCGTACTGGCGAGCCGATGAACAGCTGGCGTGGGCGGCCGATCTTCTGCTCTGGGTCGGCGATCATTTCGTTCCACTGGGCGATCCAGCCGATGGTACGGGCCATGGCGAAGATACCGGTGAACAGGGACACTGGGATGCCCAGGGCCGACTGCACGATGCCGGAGTAGAAGTCCACGTTCGGGTACAGCTTGCGGGAAACGAAGTATTCGTCGTTCAGTGCAATCTTTTCCAGTTCCATGGCCAGCTTGAACAGTGGGTCGTCCTGCAGGCCCAGTTCGTTCAGCACTTCGTGGCAGGTTTCGCGCATCAGCTTCGCACGTGGGTCGAAGTTCTTGTACACGCGGTGACCGAAGCCCATCAGTTTCACGCCGGAGTTCTTGTCCTTCACTTTCTCAATGAAAGCTGGGATGTTGTCGACCGAGCCGATTTCTTTCAGCATGGTCAGTGCAGCTTCGTTCGCGCCGCCGTGGGCAGGGCCCCACAGGCAGGCGATACCGGCCGCGATACAGGCGAACGGGTTAGCACCGGAGGAGCCAGCCAGACGCACGGTCGAGGTGGAAGCGTTCTGCTCGTGGTCCGCGTGCAGGATCAGGATGCGGTCCAGGGCGCGCACCAGCACGTCGTTGACCTTGTACTCTTCGCATGGGTTGCCGAACATCATGCGCATGAAGTTGGCGGAGTACGACAGGTCGTTGCGTGGGTACACGAACGGCTGGCCGATCGAGTACTTGTATGCCATGGCGACCAGGGTTGGCAGCTTGGCGATCAGGCGGATCGCGGAGATTTCACGCTGCTTGGCATCGTTGATGTCCAGCGAGTCGTGGTAGAACGATGCCAGCGCGCCGACGGTGCCAACCAGGACGGACATCGGGTGTGCGTCGCGGCGGAAGCCGCGGAAGAAGAATTGCATCTGCTCGTGCACCATGGTGTGCTTGGTCACGGTGTCGACGAACTTCTTCTTCTCCGCTGCGTTCGGCAGTTCGCCGTTCAGCAGCAGGTAGCAGGTTTCCAGGAAGTCGGCGTTCACGGCCAGCTGCTCGATCGGGTAGCCGCGGTACTGCAGCTCGCCCTTGTCACCGTCGATGTAGGTGATCGAGGAGTTGCACGACGCGGTCGACATGAAGCCTGGGTCGTAGGTGAACTTGCCGGTGGCGCCGTACAGCTTGCGGATGTCGATGACGTCCGGGCCCACGGTGCCCTTGTAGATCGGCATTTCAACCGATGGGCTGCCGTCCGAGAACGACAGGGTGGCTTTGGTATCAGAGATGTTCATGGACTCTTCCTTTAGGAGAGATGCAGCAATAAAAAAACCAATTACTCAGGCTTGGCGCAGGCGTGCCAGTAACGCATGTACATGCGGCAGGTCTATTTCGCCTTCCGGCTCCTTACGGGCCAAAACCAGATCCATCAGTGCATTGTCCGACAAATCGAGGAGCCGCGTGAACGCGTCCACTTCCTCGTCGGTCAATCCTGTCTCGTGCGCGTCGAGGAAACGAGTCAGGATAAGGTCGTTTTCCAGCAGGCCCCGGCGTGCGCGCCAGCGAAGGCGCGCGCGGTTCGCCGGGTCGGCCTGGTGCGCACGTTTTTCCAGTTCCGCCATGGCTGATCAGATGGCGCGGCGGACCATCAGTTCCTTGATCTTGCCAATCGCCTTGTTAGGGTTCAGGCCTTTCGGGCACACGTCGACGCAGTTCATGATCGAGTGGCAGCGGAACAGACGGTATGGGTCTTCCAGGCTATCCAGGCGCTGGCCGGTGGCTTCGTCGCGCGAGTCGGCGATGAAGCGGTAGGCTTGCAGCAGGCCGGCCGGGCCGACGAACTTGTCCGGGTTCCACCAGAACGACGGGCAGGAGGTCGAGCAGCAGGCGCACAGGATGCACTCGTACAGGCCGTCCAGCTCTTCGCGTTCCGCAGGCGACTGCAGGCGCTCTTTCTCTGGCGGGATCGAGTCGTTGATCAGGAACGGCTTGATCGAGTGGTACTGCTTGAAGAACTGGGTCATGTCGACGATCAGGTCGCGCACCACCGGCAGGCCTGGCAGCGGACGCAGCACGATCGGCTCGGTCAGCTCGTTCAGGTTGGTGGTGCAGGCCAGGCCGTTCTTGCCGTTGATGTTCATCGCGTCGGAACCGCACACGCCTTCGCGGCAGGAGCGGCGCAGCGACAGCGAGTCGTCAACGTCGGACTTGATGCGCTGCAGTGCGTCCAGCAGCATCTTGTCGGTGTCTTTCAGCTCGACCGTCAGGTCTTGCATGTATGGCTTGGCGTCCTTGTCCGGATCGTAACGGTAAATCTTGAATTTGAGAGTGCGTGCCATGTTGTGAGGCCCTTGCTTAGAAAGTGCGTGGTTTCGGTTTGAAGGTGTCAACCGTCAGCGGTTTGGTGACGACAGCCTTGTATTCCAGGCGGTTGCCTTCCGAGAACCACAGCGTGTGCTTCATCCAGTTTTCGTCGTCGCGTTGCGGGTGGTCGTCCTGGGCGTGCGCGCCGCGGGATTCCTTACGCGCGTTGGCCGAGACGATGGTGGCTTTCGCGGTTTCGATCAGGTTGTCCAGTTCCAGCGCTTCCACGCGGGCGGTGTTGAACACCTTGGACTTGTCCTTGTACGACACGTGCTTGCGGCGCTCGTCCAGCTTCAGGATCTCTTCCACGCCCTTGGCCAGCATTTCGTCGGTGCGGAACACGCCGCAGTACTTCTGCATGGTGGCGCGGATGTCGTTGGCGACGTCCTGCACGCGCTCGGAACCGGTGGAGTTTTCCAGGTGGTTCAGGCGGCCCATGGCGAAGTCGGAAGCGTCTTTCGGCAGCGGCTTGTTTTCCTTCTGCTTCAGGTTCTGCGACACGATGTGGTTGCCGGCTGCGCGGCCGAACACCACCAGGTCCAGCAGGGAGTTGGTGCCCAGGCGGTTAGCGCCGTGCACCGATACGCAGGCGCATTCGCCGATCGCGTACAGGCCGTTCACCACCTTCTGGCTGCCGTCGCCGGCAGGCACGACCACCTGGCCGTGGATGTTGGTCGGGATACCGCCCATCTGGTAGTGGATGGTCGGCACGACCGGGATTGGTTCCTTGGTGGCGTCGACGTTGGCGAACTTGTGGCCGATTTCCAGGATCGACGGCAGGCGCTTCTTGATGGTCTCGGAGCCGATGTGGCGCAGGTCCAGCAGCACGTGGTCCTTGTTCGGACCGCAGCCGCGGCCTTCCTTGATTTCCTGGTCCATCGAGCGCGATACGAAGTCGCGTGGCGCCAGGTCTTTCAGGGTCGGAGCGTAGCGCTCCATGAAGCGTTCGCCGTTCGAGTTGATCAGGATGCCGCCTTCGCCGCGCACGCCTTCGGTGATCAGCACGCCCGCGCCGGACACGCCGGTCGGGTGGAACTGCCAGAATTCCATATCCTGCAGCGGCAGGCCGGCACGCGCCGCCATACCCATGCCGTCACCGGTGTTGATGAAGGCGTTGGTGGACGCTGCGAAGATACGGCCGGCGCCGCCGGTTGCGAAGACGGTGGTCTTGGCTTCCAGGATCATGCATTCGCCGGTTTCCATTTCCAGGGCAACCACGCCTACCACGTCGCCGTCGGCGTCGCGCACCAGGTCCAGGGCCATCCACTCAACGAAGAAGTGGGTGCGGGCTTTCACGTTGCGCTGGTACAGGGTGTGCAGCAGCGCGTGGCCGGTACGGTCGGCTGCGGCGCAAGCGCGCTGCACAGCCTTTTCGCCGAAGTTGGCGGTGTGGCCGCCGAACGGACGCTGGTAGATGGTGCCGTCCGGGTTGCGGTCGAACGGCATGCCGAAGTGTTCCAGCTCGTATACGACCTTCGGTGCTTCGCGGCACATGAATTCAATCGCATCCTGGTCACCCAGGTAGTCGCCACCCTTGACGGTGTCGAACATATGCCAGTACCAGTTGTCTTCCGACATATTGCCCAGCGAGGCGCCGATGCCGCCCTGCGCCGCCACGGTGTGGGAGCGGGTTGGGAACACCTTGGACAGCACAGCCACGTTCAGGCCGGCTTCCGCCAGTTGCAGGGAGGCGCGCATGCCGGAACCGCCGGCGCCAACGATGACCGCGTCAAAGCGGCGGGTAGGGATTGCAGATTTGATAGCTGCCACGATTACACACTCCACAGAATTTGCAGCGACCAGGCGGCGCAAGCGATCAGCCAGCCAATGGTTGCGATTTGCAGGAACAGACGCAGGCCGACCGGCTTGATGTAGTCCATCCAGATGTCACGCACGCCAACCCAGGCGTGGTAGAACAGGGCCAGCAGGGTCACGGCGCTGAACAGCTTGAACCACTGCTGCGCGAACAGGCCTGCCCAGCCTTCGTACGACGGGGTCGACGAGGTGAAGACCAGGAAGAACAGGACGGCGGTGTACACCACCATCAGCACGGCGGTCACACGCTGGACCAGCCAATCCTTGACGCCGTAGTGGGCGCCGACAACGAGGCGTTTTGGGCCGATGTTATTGTTAGCCATTTAGAACACTCCAAACAATTTCAGTGCGACCAGCGCGGTCACGACAACGGTGATCACCAGCACGGTGGCGGCCGACTTGCGCGCGGAATCCTTGTCCAGGCCCACGTGGGTGTCCATGATCAGGTGGCGTACGCCGGCGCAGAAGTGCTGGGTGTAGCCCCAGCACAGGGCCAGCATGACCAGCTTGGCGATCGGGTGGGAGGCGATGACCATGAAGTTGGCGAAGGTGTACTCGGAGCGCAGCGATTCCTGCAGCAGGTACAGCACGAATGGCAGCAGCAGGAACATCAGTGCGCCGCTGATGCGGTGCAAGATGGACACGATGCCGGCCAGTGGCAGCCGGTAGTTCATCAGGTCCGTAACGTGGATGTTACGGAATTCTGGCCGCTCTTTTTTTGCGTTATCCCGCACGGCTTCAGTCATATACAACCTCCCTATGCTTTATTACTAATGATTTGCCAAAGTTGGCGAAACCGCGATTTTCGCCGATTTTTGCTGTTCAGACCAATATCTATTGTTAGATATCACCAAAAATTCTATTGAAATCTGCTGCAACGCACCTAATTAAGATCATTTTGATAATGATGACGCTCAGTCAAGTACAGCCCCCGGCGCAATTCAACGGGTTTATCGCCGTAGGTGAACGACACCCGCTCGGCGCACAGCAGCGGCGTGCCGGGCGCCACGCGCAGCAATTCGGCATCGCCCGGCTCCGCGCAGACGGCGCGGATTTTCTCCTGCGCGCGGATCATGCGGGTGCCAAATTCGGATTCAAACAGGCCGTACATCGGGCCCTTGTACTCGTTCAGGCGTTCAGCGGTCAGGCCCTTGAAGATCAGGCCCGGCAGCCACAGCTCTTCCACAATGGTAGGCACGCCGTCGAAATTCTGCACGCGCTTGATGTACACCACCGCGTCGCCCGACTTCAGGTCCAGCAGGCGCGCCACTTCGGCCGGCGCGCGCAGGCGTTTGACCTCGATGAAGGTCGACTCTGGATAATGCGGCACGCCCTCGTCCGGCATTAAGCGCAAAAAGCGGAAATGCGCGCGCGCCTCGTGGTGGGTGGAGACGAAAGTCCCCTTCCCTTGCCGGCGCATCACCAGGTTCTCCGCCGCCAGCTCGTCGATCGCCTTGCGCACGGTACCCTGGCTGACCTTGAAACGGTTGGCCAGTTCGACTTCGCTCGGGATCATTTCGCCCGGTTTCCATTCGCCGGACTGCAGGCTCTGGGTGATCAGGCCTTTGATTTGCTGGTATAGGGGGGAGAAGGTAGGCGATGGAGTAGCCACGCCGGTGGCGTCAGAAGTGGTCTGGTTGGGCGTGACGGGATTCATAGCCCGCAATTTCACCACATCCGCCCCTTGGCGTCCAGAAAAATCCTACAAGTTATATGTCTTATATAAGACATAAGATAGGATTGACATGCAGCCAACGGAAGCCTAAACTCGCCGTCGAAGCTGGTCTGTCCCGACGCGAATTGTCGTATCATTACGAGCTTACACCGTTTTCTATCCACTTGGAGATTCACCATGGCTAAAACCCCAATGCGTGTTGCCGTTACCGGCGCCGCCGGCCAGATCGGCTATTCCCTGCTGTTCCGTATCGCCAACGGCGACATGCTGGGCAAAGACCAGCCGGTCATCCTGCAACTGCTGGAAATCCCTGACGAGAAGGCCCAGAAAGCGCTGAAAGGCGTGATGATGGAGATCGACGACTGCGCATTCCCGCTGCTGGCTGGCATGACCGCCCACTCCGACCCGATGACCGCCTTCAAGGACGCCGACGTGGCCCTGCTGGTTGGCGCGCGTCCACGCGGCCCAGGCATGGAGCGTAAGGACCTGCTGGAAGCCAACGCACAGATCTTCACCGTGCAGGGCAAGGCGCTGGACGCCGTCGCTTCCCGCAACGTGAAAGTGCTGGTGGTGGGCAACCCGGCCAACACCAACGCCTACATCGCCATGAAGTCCGCTCCTTCCCTGCCAGCGAAGAACTTCACCGCCATGCTGCGCCTGGACCACAACCGCGCCCTGTCGCAGATCGCCGCCAAGACCGGCAAGGCAGTCAAGGACATCGAAAAGCTGTGCGTATGGGGCAACCACTCCCCAACCATGTACGCTGACTACCGCTTCGCCACCATCGATGGCCAGTCCGTAAAAGACATGATCAACGACCACGAGTGGAACGCCAACACCTTCCTGCCAACCGTGGGCAAGCGCGGCGCAGCGATCATCGAAGCGCGCGGCCTGTCGTCCGCAGCTTCCGCAGCCAACGCTGCGATCGACCACGTGCGTGACTGGGTGCTGGGCACCAACGGCAAGTGGACCACCATGGGCATCCCATCCGACGGTTCCTACGGCATCCCTGAAGGCACCATGTTCGGCTACCCAGTAACCTGCGAAAACGGCGAATACAAAATCGTCCAGGGCCTGGAAATCGACGCTTTCTCGCAAGAGCGCATCAACATCACGCTGAAGGAACTGACCGAAGAGCGTGAAGGCGTGAAGCACCTGCTGCCATAATCGTCCTTTAAACAGTGGAACCGGTTAAACCACCGATCCGCCGTACCCGCCGCGCTGCCGATGGCAGCGCGGCTGTTGTTTCTTCTACCGCAACAATGCATCCATCCGAGGTTTTATTCCAGGGCACACGCCAGCCGCTCCTTCTCCCTTGCTGCGACCACTACGCCGGCAATGAGAAGCTGATGCGCAAATCCATGGCCCTGCAACAAGAGCTTGGACCGCTGTTCGACATCACCTTCGATTGCGAGGACGGCGCCGCCGCCGGCAACGAGGAATCGCACGCCAAGCTGGTCGCCCTGCTGCTGCTGGACGAGGCCAACCAGTTCAACCGCATCGGTGCCCGCGTGCACGATGTGAACAGCCCGTTCTTTGAGCGCGACGTGGAGATCATCTGCACCGAGGCAGGCCACAAGCTGGCCTACATCGTGGTACCCAAGCCGGAGAGCGTGCAGGAGGTCGAGCGCGCCATCGCGCTGGTCAACCAGCACGCCGCCAAGTCCGGCCGCACCACGCCGGTCCCGGTGCACGTGCTGATCGAGACCCACGGCGCCCTGCGCGACGTGCACGCCATCGCCGCCCTGCCCCAGGTGGAATGCCTGTCCTTCGGCATCATGGACTTCGTCTCGGCCCACTACGGCGCCGTGCCGGGCAGCGCCATGCGCACGCCGGGCCAGTTCACCCACCCGCTGGTGGTGCGCGCCAAGCTGGAAATCGCCGCCGCCTGCCATGCGCACGGCAAGGTGCCGTCGCATAACGTGACGACCGAAATCAAGGATTCCGCCGTGGTAGCCACCGACGCCCAGCGCGCGGCCGCGGAATTCGGCTACACCCGCATGTGGAGCATCCACCCGAACCAGATCAAGCCTGTCATCAAGGCGTTTACGCCGCGGGTTTCCGAGGTCAACGAGGCCGCCGCCATCCTGCATGAGGCGGAGAAGGTACAGTGGGGCCCTATCAGCCAGCACGGGCGCTTGCACGACCGCGCCAGCTATCGCTATTATTGGACGGTTTTGCAGCGTGCCAAGCTCGCAGGCCTGCCGCTGCCAGACACCGTTGCCGCCCTGCTCGGGGCGGGCGAAGCCAAAGGAGCCCAATGATGTCGCTTAACAAACTGTTCACCGCCTGCGCCCTGGCCTGCATCGCAGCCATCGCCGCACCGCTTGCCTCCGCCGCAGAAACCGCCGCCACCGCGCCCGCCAAGGCCGCCGCCAAAGCCCCTGCCAAGAAGCCCGTCTCGAAGAAAGCCAAAGCCGCCGGCGCCGCCGCGGCAGGTGCTGGTGCAGCCGCCGCTGCCGGCGCCGAGGGCGAGCCGAACGTGGCCGAGCACAAGGCCACCGACTACGCCTGCGAACTGGGCAACAAGATCACCATTTACAGCCATGCCGACGATAGCAACAGCATCGCGCTGCGCTGGAAGAACCGCCTGCACCGCCTGACCCGCGAAGCCACCACCACCGGTGCGCAACGCTTCGAGAACAAGCTGGCAGGCCTGATCTGGATCGGCATTCCCGCCAAAGGCATGCTGCTGGATTCCAAGGTGAACCGCCAACTGGCAAACGAATGCAAAACATCTGAACAAGCGCTCGGACTTTAATTACAAGGAGAGGACATGTCCCGCAACACACTGAATACGCTTAAGGATTTCCCTATCGGGGGCAAGAAGGGTAAGTTCTACTCCCTGCCAGCCCTGGAGAAGGAACTGGGCGCCAAAATTTCCCGCCTGCCGGTATCGATCCGCGTCGTACTGGAATCCGTACTGCGTAACTGCGACGGCAAGAAAGTGACCGAAGAGCACGTCAAGCAGCTGGCTAACTGGGGCGCCACCGCAGCCCGTACCGACGAAATCCCGTTCGTCGTAGCCCGTGTTGTGCTGCAGGACTTCACCGGCGTGCCGCTGCTGGCCGACCTGGCCGCCATGCGCAACGTCGCCTCCAAAATGGGCGTGAACCCGAAGAAGATCGAACCTCTGGTCCCAGTGGACCTGGTGGTCGACCACTCGGTCACCATCGACCACTTCCGCGAGCCTAAGGCCCTGGACCTGAACATGAAGCTGGAATTCTCGCGCAACAACGAGCGCTACCAGTTCATGAAGTGGGGCATGCAAGCCTTCGACACCTTCGGCGTGGTGCCACCAGGCTTCGGCATCGTGCACCAGGTGAACCTGGAATACCTGGCGCGCGGCGTGCACAACGCCAACGGCGTGTACTACCCTGACTCGCTGGTGGGCACCGACTCCCACACCACCATGATCAACGGTATCGGCGTAGTGGGCTGGGGCGTGGGCGGCATCGAGGCGGAAGCCGGCATGCTGGGCCAGCCAGTGTACTTCCTGACCCCGGACGTGATCGGCGTCAACCTGACCGGCGTGCTGCGCGAAGGCTGCACCGCGACCGACCTGGTGCTGACCATCACCGAAATGCTGCGTAAAGAGAAAGTCGTGGGCAAGTTCGTCGAATTCTTCGGCGAAGGCACCGAGTCCCTGTCCGTGACCGACCGCGCCACCATCGCCAACATGGCCCCGGAATACGGCGCGACCATGGGCTTCTTCCCAGTGGACGACGCCACCGTCGAATACTTCGAAGGCACCGGCCGCACCAAGGACGAAATCGCCGCCTTCCAGTCCTACTTCAAGGCGCAAGGCATGTACGGCGTGCCGAAGAAAGGCGACATCGACTACACCCGCGAACTGCACCTGGACCTGTCCACCGTTGCACCGTCGCTGGCCGGTCCTAAGCGTCCGCAAGACCGTATCGAAATCGGCAACGTCAAGTCCACCTTCACCGACCTGTTCTCCAAGCCAACCACCGAGAACGGCTTCAACAAGAAGTCTGAAGACCTGACCAAGACCTACACCACCAGCAACGGCGTGAACGTGAAGAACGGCGACGTGCTGATCGCCGCCATCACCTCCTGCACCAACACCTCGAACCCGAGCGTGCTGCTGGCTGCCGGCCTGCTGGCCAAGAAGGCAGTGGAAGCCGGCCTGACCGTCGCTCCGCACATCAAGACCTCGCTGGCCCCTGGCTCGCGCGTGGTCACCGAGTACCTGACCGCCGCCGGCCTGCTGCCATACCTGGAAAAGCTGGGCTTCGGCGTCACCGCGTACGGCTGCACCACCTGCATCGGCAACGCCGGCGACCTGACCCCGGAACTGAACGCCACCATCACCGGCAACGACATCGTTGCTGCTGCGGTGCTGTCCGGCAACCGTAACTTTGAAGCGCGTATCCACCCGAACATCCGCTCCAACTTCCTGGCCTCGCCACCGCTGGTCGTCGCTTACGCGATCGCCGGCAACGTGACCCGCGACCTGATGACCGAACCGGTCGGCCAGGGCAAGGATGGCAAGGACGTGTACCTGGGCGACATCTGGCCGACCTCGAAAGAGATCAACGCCCTGATGAAGTTCGCGATGAACTCCAAGGTCTTCAAGTCCAACTACGCCGACGTCAAGGGCAACCCAGGCAAGCTGTGGGAAGCCGTATCCTCGACCGAAGGCCAAGTGTACAACTGGCCTGACTCGACCTACATCGCAGAGCCTCCATTCTTCGACGGCTTCGAGATGACCCCGAAAGCCGCGGAAGCCGGCATCAAGGGCGCGCGCGCACTGGGCGTGTTCGGCGACTCCATCACCACCGACCACATCTCGCCAGCAGGCTCGATCAAGGAAGACGGCCCAGCCGGCAAGTGGCTGAAGGACAACGGCGTGCTGAAGGCGGACTTCAACTCCTACGGCTCGCGCCGCGGCAACCACGAGATCATGATGCGCGGCACCTTCGCCAACGTGCGTATCAAGAACAAGATGATCCCGCCGAAGGCCGACGGTTCCGCAGTGGAAGGTGGCATCACCATCCACCAGCCATCGGGCCAACAGCTGTCGATCTACGACGCAGCGATGAAGTACATCGCCGAAGGCACCCCGACCATGATCTTCGGCGGCGAAGAATACGGCACCGGCTCCTCCCGCGACTGGGCAGCCAAGGGCACCCAGCTGCTGGGCGTGAAAGCCGTGATCTGCCGCTCCTTCGAGCGTATCCACCGCTCCAACCTGGTGGGCATGGGCGTGCTGCCGCTGCAATTCATCGGCAACGACTCCGTCGAATCGCTGGGCATCACCGGCAAGGAAGTGTACGACCTGAAGGGCCTGGAAGGCGAGATCAAGCCGCAACAGCAAGCCACCCTGGTGATCCACCGCGCCGACGGCTCGAAGAAGGAAGTGCAGGTCCTGCTGCGTATCGACACCCCGATCGAAGTCGACTACTACAAGCACGGCGGCATCCTGCCATTCGTCCTGCGCCAGCTGCTGGCCGCGTAAAAAAAATGGGGACGTACCCCATTTTTTGAGCAACAAAAACGCCACCCTCGGGTGGCGTTTTTTATTGCTCGAAAAATGGGGTACGTCCCCATTTTCTTATTGCACCGCCAATCCTTTCCGAATCCACTACAATAGGCGTAACAAGTTTCCTTTTTGACTAAGAAAAGCGCTATGCGTCGCCCATCCAAAGATTCAACCCATAAATTATCTGCCGACAGCCAGCGCCTTATCTCCCTCGCCCAAGCCCTGGGCCAGGCCGCCAGCCGCATTGAAGAGCGTAACTGGGAACGGGCGCTGGATGTCCAGCTGCACAAACTGCTGCGTACCGGACACCAGGATACGGTCGATGCCGCCCTGAACTCCCTGTTCAGCGTGGACCTGCCTGCCTACGACATCCTGATGGATAGCGTGGAGGCGGTGAGCGAATCCGACACCATCGTGGTCGAAGTCGACGGCGAGTCGCGCGAGTACGATATCCTGCTGGTGGCCGCCCCGGTGCTGGCCTGGACCCGTTTCTCGATCGCCTCGGGCCAGATCCCGGCCGACATCCTGAACACCCTGTCGGCACACTTCTCCGCCCACCTGCTGGCCGATGGCACGCATATGGCGATGTCGTCCACCCTGTACTCGATCGACCAGCTGCCGCGCACCCACGCCGAAGCCTATTCGAAGGTGCACAAGCTGGCGCAGGCCGCGCTGAAAGGCCAGGCCATCAAGTCCGAAGCCAAACAGGCTGAAACGGCGCCCTTCCTGGCCGATACGCGCTACCTGATGGTGGCCGTGGTGGCGCCGCACAACGGCCCGCTGTTCCGCTGGCAGATGCCGGCCCACCACGGCGCGCAGGCCGAGGCGCGGCGCGACGCGCTGGCCGCCTGGACCACGCAGGCCACGCCGACCGTGGCACGCCTGCTGCCGGGCTGCGGCATCGAGCTGCTGCTGCCGGAAGCCTATTACACCGCCTGCCGCGAAGCCGACAAGCTGATCCGTCCGGTCTCGATCCGCGCCGCGGTGCACTACCTGACCCATTCGCTGGCCTGCGACGGTTCCGACCTGCGCGCCGTGATCGCCGGCTTCGGCGACGAATCCGCGCCGGATGGCCAGGTAGACGAATACCGCATCGCCTTCACCCGCCGTTCCGACAGCGACGTGATGTACGGCGTGGTGTGGCCGCTGTACGGCCAGGAGGACGAAGACGGCACGCCGGCCGAAGGCCTGTCCGGCAGCATGGCAGAACTGCTCAAGCCACGCACCCCGGTCGAGGAAATCGTCGAGCACCTGAACGCCGCCGGCGTCACGCAGGTGAAAAAGCTGGGTGAAAAATATGTCGCCGAATACTGCGACGACTGCGGCGCCCCGCTGTTCGCAGACCCGTCCGGCGAACTGGTGCACGCCGAAATGCCGGAAGACGCCGCCACCGGCACCGAGCACTTCCACTAAAACAAAAAGCCCGCGGTCAACGCGGGCTTTTTTCCTGGGGCTGGGCCACCGGCTGTGGTGGCGCACATGCCTGGCATTGCGCAGCAGTCGTGGCCGGCGTGGCCGGCGGCGCGGCTGGTACGCGCGTGAGTGCCATAATCAAGCCGGAAAAGCCGATAAACAGCCCAATCACGGTCGCCAGCATCCAGCGTGTAACATCGGCCCGCATCGCCTCGACGTCCGCTCTGGTTGCCAATGTCGGCAAGATGGCCTCGACGCGCGCTTTGAACTCAAGGAAATCTTTTTCGATATCCATGCATCCAGCATACGCCGGGCGCCGCTCACTTCCAAGTGCTGTATGGCTGCTTAATCAGGCGTGAGTTAAGGTAGCGCAAATCGTGGGTGACTTCCTCGCCCGCCCAGTCCGGCTTCGCGAAAACCGTGTCTTCCGCCGGCAGCTCGATCTCGGCGACGACCAGGCCGGCATTCTCGCCGAGGAACTCGTCCACCTCCCACACAAAGCCGCCGTACGGGATGCGGCGGCGGTACTTCTCGATCAGCGGCCGCTCGCACAAGCCGTCCAGCAGCTCGGCGGCTTCGGCGACGGGAATCTCATACTCCCACTCGCCGCGCGCCGCGCCGACATTCTTGCTCTTGATCGTCAAAACCGCCCGTTCGCCCTCGATGCGCACGCGCACCGTGCGCTCGGCATACGAGGACAGGTAGCCCTGGCGCAGCAGCACCGGCTCGCCTTGCGCGCGCCAGCCCTCCCCCGCCACCCGGAACTTGCGTTCGATCTCGACGCCCATCTGGATTACTCGTCCAGCGACAGCAGGATAGGCTGCAGGATCGCCGCGCCCAGCGCCGCGCTGCGCGCGCCGTTCCAGCCGACGGTCGGCACCGGCAGGTCGGCATTGTCCTTGAACGGCATTTCCAGGGTCAGCGACAGCACCTGGAAGTGGTGGCCGATGTACTTGGAAGCCAGGGTCAGCATGTCTTCCTTGTACTTGGAAGGCGCATAGCCGACCGCATCCTGGAAGTCCGGCGACGCATTCTTGTAGCGGTCGATGAAGTTCTTCTGCCGCGCCATCTGCTCCGGCGTGAAGTTCTCCAGCATCTCGTTGCCGGCCACGAAGTTGTAAGGCAGCGCCTCGTCGCCATGGATGTCGAAGAACATGTCGACGCCGACTTCGTGGATCTTCTCTTTCACGCACAGCACTTCCGGCGAGCGCTCCAGGGTCGGGGTCATCCACTCGCGGTTCAGGTTGGCGCCTGCCGCGTTGGTGCGCAGGTTGCCGCGGATCGAACCGTCCGGGTTCATGTTCGGCACAATGTAGAAGCAGCAGCGCTGCAGCAGCTTGCGCGAAATCGGGTTGGCGTCGTCCAGCAGGGAATCGATCAGGCCTTCGATGAACCATTCAGCCATCGATTCGCCCGGGTGCTGGCGCGCGATGAACCAGATTTTCTTCTCGGCTTCCGGCTCGCCGATCACGACCAGGTTCATGTCGCGCCCTTCGACCGAGGAGCCGATGTCGAGCACGCGCGCGATCGGGTTCTCGGCCACTTCGCCCAGCAGGCGCAGGTGGCGCTCCCACGAATACGGCTCGAAATAGGCGTAATACACGCTGTCGTTGTGCGGCGTGTGCTTGATGGTCATCACCTGGCCATCGAAGGAAGTCGGGACGCGGAACCAGTTCTCGCCATCGTAGCTGGCGACAGCGTTGTAGTCTTCGAAGCCTTTGGCGTAGGTAGCCTCGCCTGCATTCAGGAACTTCATCGTCACCGCTTCGCCACGCGCGCCCTGCAGGCGGAAATGGAACCACTGGTGGATGTCGGCGGCGTTGTCCTTGCGGAGATTCAGTTCGATGTTCGCGGCATTGTCGGCGCGGACTACTTCGATGGCGCCAGAGTCGAAATTCTGGCTGATTTTGATGGTCATTGCGGTCCCGTTCAGAAGCTTGGGTTGATCGGAACCGCTATTGTACACATCCAGGCCAGGAAACCAGGGTCCGGTCCCTGGCCCGTACCCTGGTTTCCCGGTTTCAGTCGATATTGCGCCCGCGCGCCTTCAACGCCGCCCGCACACCGGCCCCATACGCCGCATCCGCCTTATCGAAATGCCCCAGCTGGCGCCGGATGATCTCCTCGCTGACCTGGCTCAGCGGCCCGGCGATATTGTCGAACAGGTTAAGCTTCTCCTGCGCCGGCAGAAGGCGGAACAGGTTGCCCGCCTGGGTGTAATCGTCCTCCTTGCCGCGCCCATCGTAGCGCCCCGCCCCGCCGTTCAGCGCCAGCGCCGGCTCGCCATGCCCCATGCCTTGCGGATTGCTGCCAGCCGCCTCGGTCGGCGCATAGTTCTGCTCCGCGCCGCCGTAGCCGGCCGCCATCGCACCATCGCGCTGCTGGTGGTGGAACGGGCAGCGCGGCGCGTTGACCGGAAGTTGCTGGTGGTTGGTACCCACCCGGTACAGCTGCGCATCGTGGTAAGCGAACAAACGTGCCTGCAGCATCTTGTCCGGCGAATAGCCCATGCCCGGCACCACATTTGCCGGCGACAGCGCCGCCTGCTCCACTTCCGCGTGGTAGTTGACCGGGTTGCGGTTCAGCTCCAGCACGCCGACCGGGATCAGCGGGAAATCGGCATGCGGCCAGACCTTGGTCAGGTCGAACGGATTCCAGCCCGTGCGCTGCTCCCACGCCGCCAGCTGCTGCTCGGTGGCCACCTGCAGCTTCACCTCCCACTGCGGGAAATCGCCGCGTGCAATCGCGTTGAACAGGTCGCGCTGCGCATGGTCCGGGTCCTCGCCCGCCAGGCGCACGGCGTCGGCCGCGCTCAGGTTGCGGATGCCTTGCTTGGTCTTGAGGTGCCACTTTACGTAGACGCGTTCACCCGCCGCGTTAATCAGGCTGAAGGTATGGCTGCCGAAACCGTCCATGTGGCGGTAGCCATCGGGCGTGCCACGGTCGCTGAACAGCATGGTGACCTGGTGCAGCGACTCCGGCGTCTTGCTCCAGAAGTCGAACATCATGGTGGGCGACTTCAGGTTGGTATGCGGATCGCGCTTCTGGGTGTGGATGAAGTCAGGGAACTTGATGCCGTCCTTGATGAAGAACATGGGCGTGTTGTTGCCCACCAGGTCCCAGTTGCCCTCCTCGGTATAGAAACGCACCGCAAAGCCGCGCGGATCGCGTTCGGTATCGGCGCTGCCTCGCTCGCCGCCGACCGTGGAGAAGCGTACAAACGTCTCGGTTTTCTTGCCAATGGCCGAAAACAGCTTGGCCTTCGTGTACTTGCTGATGTCGTGGGTGACGGTGAAGGTACCGTACGCGCCGGAGCCCTTGGCATGCACCACACGTTCAGGAATGCGCTCGCGGTTGAAGTGCTGCAGCTTTTCAATCAGGTGGAAGTCCTGCAGCAGGACGGGGCCACGCGGGCCGGCAGTCAGGGAGTTCTGGTTATCGACGACGGGAATCCCGGAGGCGGTGGTGATAGGGTCTAGGCTCATTACTTGGCTCCTTCATGTGATCGGTGAAATCATTCTAAAGAGACACGAGCAATTAATAAATTTGATTAATCCTATGAAATCGATAGCTAAAATTGCTCATGAATGGCGATCCCCTCGAACGTATCCGCCCCCGCCGCCCAAGGCCGGGCCTGGAACGCCCGCTGCGCGTCCGCATAGCCAGCCTGCCAGCGCTGGCTGATGCCGGCGCTCGAGAAGTCGATATCCTTGGTGTGGTCCTCGCAACTCAGGCGCGGCGCCTTGAGCAGCACCACATGCATCGCCGTGCCGCAGCCCCACAGCGCCAGCTCGCGCACCTCCGGCGATTGCCGCACATCGTCCGGCAGCTTCAGCGCCAGCTCGCGGATCACGCGCCGCAAGCGGTGCAGCTTGCGCTGCTGCTCAATATGGCTGGCGCGGCTGGCGTACTGGATTTCCTTGTGCTTCTCCAGCACGTCCAGCACGCTTTGCGGCTCGCTGCCGTCCGGGTTCCACACCTGCACGGAAAAGATCACCGAATCGCGGCGCGGCTCGTCGTCCAGCACCGCCTCGATCGGCGTGTTGGAGTAAATGCCGCCATCCCAATACGGCTCGCTGCCGATGCGCACCGCCGGGAACGCGGGCGGAATTGCGCCCGATGCGATCACATGCGCCAGTTCCAGCGCCTCCTTGCGCGTGTCAAAGTAGCGCATCACGCCGTTACGCGCATTGACCGCGCCGACCGTCAGGCGCGTATGGCGTTCGTTCAGGTAGGCCAGGTCCACCAGCCCTTCCAGCGTATTGCGCAGCGCATTGGTGCGGTAAAACGCCGCATGCTCGACTCCGAGAGGCGCGGCAGGATTCCACCACGCCAGCGGATTCGGATCGAAGAAAGCCGGAATGCCCTGCGTTAGCGTGAGCGCATTGGCGAAGGCTGGCGGCAGGCTGCCGAAAACATCGTGCCGCTCCATCGTCTCCCAGAACGCGCGCAGGCGCGGCAAGCGCTGCGCAGGCGGATTGCCGGCGATGATGGCGCCATTCAGCGCGCCGATCGAGGTGCCGATCACCCAGTCCGGCTCCACGCCCGCTTCGTGCATGGCCTGGTAGACGCCCAGCTGGTAAGCGCCCAGCGCGCCGCCCCCTTGCAGCACCAGCACCACCTGTCCCGGCAGGCCCTTCTTCACAGGCGCACCGACAGGCCGACGGTGAGCGCGCGGTCCGGCGTGCGGCGGTTCAGGCCGAGCATGACGCCGACATCCACATGCAGGTCGGGCGTCAGCGAGTAGCCGCCGCCGAAATCAAAACTGGCCGTGCTGCCGCCATCGCGCCCGCGCGCAATGCGCGGCGCCGCCAGTTCAACAAAGGTATAGGCGCGTTCGCCAAAATTCTTCGCCAGGGTAATGCCGAACTGCCCTGTCGATACATGGCGGCCCTGCTCGTCCCGGTCCTGGTAATAGCCCGGCATGATGCCGAAGTTCATGTCATGCGGCAGGTCCCACTCCAGCGGCACCCGCAGCGACGACCGCGTGCCGTTGCCCTTGAAGGCGGGCGATCCAGTGGCGAAGTCCGCCTGCAGGACCAGCCCGATGGCCGGCGACCCGCTTGCGCCATCCGCCTCGCGCAGGCGCCACTTCGCGCTCAGCGCCGCGTCGCCCCAGCCACGCACCTTGGCCGGCCCGCTGCGATCCACCAGGCGGCCATCCGATTCCAGGCGCAACTCCACATCATCGGATACCCCGAGCCGCAGCATCCACGGCGTGCTGCGCGCCTCCTTCGACTGCAGCCAGCCGGTCTCCAGCTGTACCCGCCCCTTGCCAACCACCGCAGGCGCATCCACGAAATCGGGACGGTCGGTGGCAATCCAGTCATCCGGCTCCGCAGCGGCGCAGCACAAGGGCAGCGCCAATGCGCACAACAGGCGTTTCGGCATGGGACTCTCCTGCATTTCTGGCATAGGATAGAAATATGCCACTAATACCGGAGATCAACAATGAAGCTTAACCACATCGATCTGCCCGTCACAGACCTGGAAGGCGCCGCCGGCTACTTCCAGCGCGGCTTCGGCTTTGAGCGCATGCCCGCCCCGGCCGGCGGGATGGCCATCCTGCGCGGCGAAGACGACTTCGCGCTGATCCTGCAGCAAGTGGAAACGGCCGAATACCCGAAAGCCTTCCACATCGGCTTCCTGCAACCCTCCGACGCAGCCGTGCATGCCGCCTACCAGCGCCTGGCCGACGCCGGCCTCCCCCTGCCCGCCGCGCCCGCCGTCAGTTACGGCTGCCTCGGCTTCTGGTGCCAAGCCCCCGGCGGCATCCTGGTTGAAGTCAGCCACCGCCCGGGATAAAAAATTCCGGAACTTTCCATCAGCTTTCCTGTCCAAGCTCAAAATACCTCCGCTAGTGTTGCGTCAAAGTGGCGCAATCACCAACGGAGGCTGCTATGGCTCACGACGAAAAGGTTGCAAAGCTGGAGGTCAATGTGGAAAACCAGGGCATCACCATTGCAGAACTGCGCGGATTCAATGAGCGCATCCTTAGCGAATTACACAAATGCAACATCGAGAACCGCATGCATTCGGACCAACAGGTCAAAGCGCTACGCGAACATACCGACGAACAAGTTGAGGGGCTGCGCAAGCATACCGAAGAACAGTCTGAAAAGCTGAGCAAGCACACCGACGCTCAGGTGCAAAAGTTACAGGAGCAGATCCTTAACCAGCGCGAGCACTTCGAGGCGCAAGTCGAACAGCAGGGCAAGCATTTTGCAGCGGAAATCGAAAAGCAACGCGAGCACTTTGACGCGCAAAACAACGATCAGCGCAAGTATTTCGCAGCGGAAATCGAAAAGCAACGCGAGCACTTTGACGCGCAAAACATCGATCGGCACAAGCAATTTGCAGCGGAGATCGAAAAGCAACGCGAGCACTTTGAC
>NZ_JAYSCO010000022.1:0-78144 GCF_041914865.1 Pseudoduganella sp.
AAGATTTGTCCGATTGCCAGACCTGACCCCGAATTTTCAGTTCAGGCGCGAGAGGTGGCGCTGGACGGAGAGGAGGGCGCCGACCAGGCCGAGGCCGGCGGACACGGCCAGCAGGCCGGCCACGCCCAGCGGCTCGAGCGGCGCCAGCTGGAATTCGGAGGCGTACAGCCTTGCAAATTCAGCAATAGCGCGGTTCAGTGGCTGCAACGCCAGCGCCACCGCACCGAGGGCGACGCCGCCGGCGCACAGGCCGAGCAGGGCGCCGGTGTAATAGAAGGGGCGATGGATGAAGCTGTCGGTGGCGCCGATCAGCTTGGAGACCAGGATTTCTTCGCGCTGGGTCAGCACCTGCAGGCGGATGGTATTGAACACCACCGCCACCACCACCGTGCCCAGCGTGGCCGCCAGCAGCAGCAGGGCCAGGCGCAGCACGCCCAGCAGGGCGGCCAGGCGCTTGACCCAGGCCGAGTCCACCTGGACCGACTCCACGCCCGGCAGGGCGCGCATCTGCTCGGCAATAGCGTCGATCTGGCCGCTTTCGGCGGCGTTCTGGAAGGCGTTCAGCTTGATGACGTAGCTGTCCGGCAGCGGATTTTCGCCCAGGGTGGCCAGCACGTCGGACAGGCCGCTCTTGGCATGCAGCTGCTCCAGCGCCTTTTCGCGCGGGACGAAGATGATCTTGGCTTGCGGTGCGATGGTGCGCAGCGAGCCGGCCAGGCCGCTGGCTTGCTCGCGCGCGGTGTCGGCCTTCATGAAGACGCTGAGTTCGGGCTCGACCGCCATCTGTTCCGACATCGGGCGCACATTGTCGAGCAGGGTCACGCCCATGAAGGGCAGGGCCAGTGCGATCGCCACCACGAGGATATTGAACAGGAAGGAACCGGGGGCGCGGCGCACATGCACCAGCGCCGAGCCGAGGGCGAAGAGATGGTGGCGCAGCCAGGTGCTCATGCGGCCTCCTTCATCAGTTCGCCACGTTCCAGGTGGATCACGCGCGCTGCCGCGTCCAGGATCTGCTCATCGTGGGAGGAAATCAGGCACGTCACGCCGACCGAGTGGAAGGCGTGCAGGGCGTCGATCACTTTGGTCGCGCTGGCGCGGTCCAGGTTGGCGGTCGGCTCGTCGGCCAGGATGATCTGCGGGCGGTTGACGATGGCGCGCGCAATCGACACGCGCTGCTGCTCGCCGCCGGACAGGGCCAGCGGCTGGGCATCGGCCCGGTCCAGCAGGCCGACCTTGTCGAGCGCGGCCCGGGCGCGCTGCTCGGCGGTGCCGCGCGGCGAACCGGTCACCAGCAGCGGCATCATCACATTGGCCAGCACGGTGCGGTCGTTGAGCAGGCGCTGCTCCTGGAAGATCAGGCCCAGGTTGCGGCGCAGGAAGGGAATGCCGGCGCGTTTCAGGGCGCCGATGTCCTGGCCATTGACCAGCACCTTGCCCGACGTCGGCCGCTCCATGGCGGCGATCATCTTCAGCAGGGTCGATTTGCCGGCGCCGGACGGGCCAGCCAGGTAGACCAGCTCGCCTTTGGCAATGGTGAAGGACAGGTCGCGCAGCGCGATGCCGTCCGGGGAGTATTGTTTGCTGACGTGCTGGAATTCGATCATGTAGGCCGGAATTCGATCTTGTTAGGCGAGCAGGGCTTCAACAAATTCAGCCGCGTTGAACGGCTGCAGGTCTTCAATCTTTTCACCGATGCCAATGAAGTACACCGGCACCGGGCGCACGCGGGCGATGGCGGCCAGGATGCCGCCCTTGGCCGTACCGTCCAGCTTGGTAATGATCAGGCCGGACAGCTGCAGCGCGTCGTCGAAGGCTTTGACCTGGGCCAGGGCATTCTGGCCGGTATTGCCGTCAATCACCAGCAAGGTTTCGTGCGGCGCCCCTTCCAGGCCCTTGCCGATCACGCGCTTGACCTTTTTCAGCTCTTCCATCAGGTGCAGCTGGGTCGGCAGGCGGCCGGCGGTATCGATCATCACCACATTGGTGCCGCGCGCCTTGCCCGACTGCACGGCGTCGAAGGAGACGGCCGCCGGGTCGCCCGATTCCTGGGAAATCACGGTCACGTTATTGCGCTGGCCCCAGACCATCAGCTGCTCACGGGCGGCGGCGCGGAAGGTGTCGCCGGCGGCCAGCAGCACGGACTGGCCGTGCGCCTGCATATGCTTGGCCAGCTTGCCGATGGTGGTGGTCTTGCCGGCGCCGTTGACGCCGGAAATCATCATGACCAGCGGCTGGTGGCGGCCCAGCTCGAACGGTTTTTGCAGCGGGGCCAGCAGCTCGACCATCAGCTGTTTCAGCGCTTCCTTGACGGCGGCGGCATCCAGCAGCTTGTCTTCCTTGACCTTGCGCTTGAGGGCGTCGAGCAGGTACTGGGTGGCTTCCACGCCGGCGTCGGACATCAGCAGCGCCGCTTCCAGCTCGTCATACAGGTCGTCGTCGATCTTGGCGCCGACGAACAGGATCGACAGGTTGGCGGAAGTCTTCGACAAGCCGGCCTTCAGGCGGCTCATCCAGCTTTGTTTGGGTTCCGGCCGGGCGGCAGTCTCGACTTCAAAAGCCAGCGGTGCGGCAGGTTCGGCGGCAGCGGGGGCGGCAGGGGCAGGGGCGGCGGGCGCCGCTGCAGGCGCCGCTTCCGGCGCGACCGGTTTTTTCTTGAAAAAACTGAACATGGACAGGTTGGCAGAGGGTCCTTCAATCGAACCGCGTATTCTACCAGAGGCTAGGCAACGGTTTGCCGCTGGCGCTGGCGCCAATCGGCGACGGCCGCCGCAATGTCGGCCAGTTCGCACACCTTGACATAGGCGGGCGCCCGCTTGCGCAAGGCGGCGTTGCTGCCGCCGGCCCAGATTTCCACGTGTTCCGGCAGGCGGGCGCGCAGCTCGCGCAGGCTGTCGCTGACGTGGCGCGGGTTCATTGTGGTGGAGAAGGACAGGGCCACGATATCGGCCTGCATGGCACGCGCGCCGTCGACGATGTCCGGCAGCGGGGTTTGCACGCCAAGCGGGATGCAGTGTGCGCCGTCGGCGGCGAACATGGCTTCGGCCATCAGCAGGCCCAGGCCGTGGCGCTCCTGCGGCAGGGTGGTCAGCAGCACGCGCGGGCGCGGCGCGCCGTTGCTGTGGTTGACCTGCGGCACCGAGAAGACGGCGCCGCGCAGCACGATCTGCACCGATTCAGCGAATAAGTGCTCTTCAAATACCGCGAACTGGCCGCAAGCCCAGGCTTCGCCGACCTGGGTCGTGAGCGGGGCCACCAGGTCGATGACAAAGTTTTTCAGGCCCATGACCAGCATGGCCTGGGTCAGTTTGCGGCGGAACGCCTCCATCTGGTGGCTTTTGCACAGGTCCAGGCAGGCTTGCAGCTCGGGATGGGGGCGCGCCGGCTCGTTTTTCCGGCTGGTGCCCGATTTTTGCGCCAGGGCCTGCAGCTCCTCCGCCGTGAAGCCGATGACCTTGCCCGGACGATACCCCAGATCAATCAATCTCTTGATCAATCTCAATTTAATTACCTGTTCGCTTGGGTAGACTCGCTCCCCGAATGTGTCGCGTTCAGGGCGGGGAAAGTCGTAACGGCGCTCCCAGACCCGCAAGGTTTCTTTTGCCAGGCCGGTATCCCGCTCCACATCACTGATTGTGGATGGAACTGTTACAGAAATAGCACTCGTTTTCATACGCCTACAGCGCCCCCAGGTTGATACGCGAGCTGCATTCTAACGCTGAACTCTGGGACAAAGTTGCAGCTGAACTAAGGCTGTTTCACTCGGAAAGTGGGGTTCTACGCCGTTGTCCATGACACATGGTTTGCTCTTCCAGTTTAGGCTGCAAATGGGCCAAAAGTGTGAAGTGTGTCCTGAACAAAAAAGTTGAAAGATTGTTTAATCTTTACCCTAGGCAAGTGTGGTATTTGACGTCATCTTGCAATACGTATTACTACGTGCTTAGCAGGAAATATTGACTTCATATAGAATGTCTTGCAACCAATGCCGTAGAGCACTGGTGATCGATAACAAAGAAAAGGAAGAAGCACATCATGAAGAAGACCTTGATTTCCCTCGCCATCCTGGCTGCCTCTGGCACCGCTTACGCGCAATCCAACGTGACCATCTACGGCATCATGGATGCCGGTTTCGTGGGCGAGCGCGGCGGCAAGAACGGCAGCGTCAGCAAGTTGTCGGCCGGCGTAGCCAATGCTTCCCGTATCGGCTTCAAGGGCACTGAAGACCTGGGCGGCGGCCTGTCCGCTGTGTTCCAGCTGGAAACCGGCATCAAGGGCGATACCGGTGAGCTGGACGCCAACAACACCCTGTTCAACCGCCAGGCTTTCGTCGGCCTGTCCTCCAAGACCGCCGGTACCCTGACCCTGGGCCGCCAGTACACCCCATGGTATAACGCCTTCGTGCAAGTGGGCGACCCGTTCCAGGCTGGCCTGTCCGGCTCGGCGAAGAACCTGTTCCCATCGAACGGCATCAACGTGCGTAACTCCAACGCCGTGGTGTACAAGTCGCCTGACTTCAACGGCGTGCAGGCGGAACTGTTCTACGCTTTCGGCGAACAGAAAGGCAACTCGACCGGCCGCCAGATGGGCGCCTCGATCGGTTACCAGAACGGCCCGCTGAACGCGCGCCTGGCTTACAACTACCGTAACAACGATGCCGCTGCCGGCACCGTGGTGACCCAGCGCCAGAGCGGCCACAACAGCCTGCTGGCGGTGAACTATGACTTCAAGGTCGCCAAGGCTTACTTCATGTACGGTGCCAACCAGGGCCTGAACAGTGTTGCTTACCCAAGCGGCAGCGATACCGCTTACACCACTGCCCGCGTGCTGCCTTCGACCGACAGCAAGAACCTGCTGCTGGGCGCGACCGTGCCAGTGTCGGCGGCCGGCTCCCTGGTGGCGTCCTGGTCGTCGGTGGATGACAAGACTGCGCCTAACCACGATGCGGACCAGTACGCGATCGGTTACCTGCACTCGCTGTCCAAGCGCACCACCCTGTACACCTCGTACGGCAAGATCAAGAACAAGAACGGCGCCTCGTTCACCGTTGGCAACAACGCTGAATCCGGTTCCGGTGACACCGCCTACAACGTCGGCATCCGTCACACCTTCTGATAGCCGCCAGTTCCTGGTCAAAACGGCTGCCCCCTGGCAGCCGTTTTTTTTTACAATGCGCATATGAAGATTTCCCGCCTGCTCCTGCTCACCCTGGCCGCCACCCTGGCCAGCGCCCACGCCGCTGGCAAGCCCGCCAGCAAGCCGGCCGGTTTGCCGCGCTACGGCATGCTGGTCTATTCCGACCTGTGCGTCCATCAGGGCAGTGGCGAATACGGCGGCCAGCGCATCACCTTGCAGCGCTTCGCCGAGGTCGACACGGTGATCTACGAATACACGGCGGGCGGCCTGAGCTGGCCGCTGGTGGCGAGCGACGTCAATGTCGACCCGCGCGGCAAGATGATGTACTTCACCGTGCAGGAGGGCGAGGAGGAGCGCACCATCAGCGGCAAATTCTCGCCCGACGGCAATACCCTGACCCTGGATGGCGGCTACTGCGAGGACCAGTCGCAGCCGATGGTGCTGGCCAAGGTGCGCGATTTCAGCCGCCAGCCACGCACCTGCAAAGCGTGCCCCGCGCCGAAACGCTAGGCATGCTATAGATCGTAGCTGCCAGGATGGTGCTTTTCATCCCATCTGGTAACGATGACGCCGGCGATGGTTCCCCCTAGACCGGAAAGAAATGCGGACAGGAAAGAATCCGGGGCGAGAATTGCGGAAATAAGTGAAAGGACCAGGCCGCAGGTCAGCGCCATCATTGCGTGCAGCGTCCAGGCTGGCAGTAGTTGGGGACGCTTCGCAGGCGCCGCCTTGATGCGTGGTTGCAATAGAACCTTACGGCCGGCATAGAGGGCTGAGGCCGCTCGCTCGCTCGCAGTACTCGCATGCTGTAGCTCGGCAGGGGCGACCTCAAGTACGAGGATGTCGTCACTGGATGAGTCAAATGGTGAATCGCCGCTTTTAGCGTTATTCATATCCTTCCTCCCCGCGCAAGCAGCGCAGCTATCAATTTCCT
This sequence comes from Pseudoduganella sp., assembly GCF_041914865.1. Classification (NCBI taxonomy): domain Bacteria; kingdom Pseudomonadati; phylum Pseudomonadota; class Betaproteobacteria; order Burkholderiales; family Oxalobacteraceae; genus Pseudoduganella; species Pseudoduganella sp. Next base: position 6,068 of record NZ_JAYSCO010000022.1, read on the forward strand.
CCGCCGGGGCGGTGTCCAGTTTGCTTTCACGCCGCGAGTATGCATCGAAGGAGCCGGACAGCAGTCTGAATGCCTATCACCATTGCTCCATATAGCCAGCCCATCGGATCAATTGCCGCCCGCCAAGCGAAGGGCGGCCCATTGTCCACCAGCTTGAAACACGCGCCGATAAGCAGGTAGAGTCCGCCTGCGCCGAATAGTGCCGCGATCCCCTCGATCAGTAACCATCGCAGTGGCTCATTCATCTTACCTGCCAGATGCTGTAAGGCGATGGGGGAAAATCGAAGGGCTGGCCGCGCGGTTGCTGGGCCAGCCCTGGTGCCAGAAGGGCGGGGTGCCTGGGCCTACTTGCCGGCGGCGATGGCTTGCTTGCGGATGGTGTCGAGCGTGGCGCCTGGGGTGATCAGGTTGCCGTCGTAGCGCAGCTCGATGATCGCCGGCAGCGACTGCTCGCGGGTGAAGGCGAGGGCGCGCTGCAGGGCCGGGCCGAACTCCTCGGTGGCCGACACGGTTTCGCCATGGCCGCCGAAGGCGCGCGCCACTGCCGCGAAGTCCGGGTTGTGCAGCGTGGTGCCGGACACGCGGCCCGGGTATTCGCGTTCCTGGTGCATGCGGATGGTGCCGAACATCTGGTTGTTGAACACGATGATGACCACGCCGGCCTTGTACTGCACGGCGGTGGCCAGCTCCTGGCCGTTCATCAGGTATTCGCCGTCGCCGGCGAAAGTCACCACGGTACGCGCCGGGGCGATGATCTTGGCGGCCACGCCGGACGGCACCGAGTAGCCCATGGCGCCGCTGGTCGGCGCCAGCTGGGTGCGCATGCCGCCGTATGGCCAGTAGCGGTGCGCCCAGGTGGCGTAGTTGCCGGCGCCGTTGGTGATGATGGTGTCGGCCGGGCACTGGGCCTTGAGCTGCTGCACCACCTGCCACAGGTTGAGCGGGGCGCCGTTGTCGGCGAACACGGTCGGCTCCTTCTGCCAGGCGTCGTACTCGGCGCGCGCCTGCGCCACGCTGTCGCGCCAGGCGCTGGCATCGACCGGTTCCATGGCGGCCAACATGGCGGCGGCCTGCGGCATGCCGGAGGCGATCATCAATTCACCCTGGTACACGCTGCCCAGTTCTTCCGGGCTGGCGTGGATGTGCACCAGGCGCTGCTGCGGCACCGGCGAGGCGATGATCGAGTAGCCGCTGGTGGTCATTTCGCCCAGGCGCGGGCCGATGGCGACCAGCACGTCGGCGTCTTTCACGCGCGCGGCCAGCTTCGGGTTGATGCCGATGCCGACGTCGCCGATGTAGTTCGGGTGCGCGTTGTCCAGCAGGTCCTGGAAGCGGAAGGCGCAGCCGACCGGCAGGTGGTTGGCTTCAGCCCAGCGCCGGATGTCGGCCGTGGCCTGCGCGTTCCAGCCGCCGCCGCCCAGCAGCACCAGCGGGCGCTTGGCTTCGGCCAGCATCTGGCGCAGTTGCGCGATCTGCGCGGCGGAAGGCGCGCCTTGCGACGGCACGTAGGCGCGCGTGTCGGCCACGCTGGCCTTGGTGGTCAGCATGTCTTCCGGCAGGGCCAGCACCACCGGGCCGGGGCGGCCGCTGGTGGCGACCTGGAAGGCGCGCGCGATGTATTCCGGGATGCGGTCGGCGCGGTCGATCTGGGCCACCCACTTGGCCATCTGGCCGAACATGCGGCGGTAGTCGACTTCCTGGAAGGCTTCGCGGTCCATGAAATCGCTGCCGACCTGGCCGATGAACAGGATCATCGGGGTCGAATCCTGGAAGGCGGTATGCACGCCGATCGAGGCATTGGTGGCGCCCGGGCCGCGCGTGACGAAGCAGATGCCCGGCTTGCCGGTCATCTTGCCGTAGGCGTCGGCCATGAAGGCGGCGCCGCCCTCCTGGCGGTTGATGATGAAGCGGATGCCGGATTCGTGCAGGGCATCCAGCACGTCCAGGTAGCTTTCGCCCGGCACGCCAAAGGCGGTGTCGGTGCCGTGGACTTTCAGCGCATCGACCAGGATCTGGCCGCCGGAACGAGGGTTTTGCGTCATGGTACTTGCCTTCTTATACATGGATTTGGCATTCTATGCCTGCTCTAGGGAAATAGCTTTCCGATTTGCGACGCGAGATTTGGTAAAATACCGCCCGAAGCAAGCCAGACAGCCGCTGGCCGAGGTAGCAATACCGAGGCGGGAGGAAGGTCCGGACTCCATAGAGCAGGGTGACGGTTAACGGCCGTCCGCCGTGAGGCGAGGAATAGGGCCACAGAGACGAGCGTATTAAGTTACGGTGAAACGCGGTAACCTCCACCTGGTGCAATTTCAAATAGGCACGCGATGATGTTGCTCGCGGAGCGTGCGGGTAGAAAGCTTGAGCGGCGGAGTAATCCGTCGCCTAGAGGAATGGCTGTCATAGCGCCGACCGCAAGGAAGGCGCCGTAACAAAATCCGGCCTATCGGCTTGCTTCAACGAATTTTAGAGAGATGACCCAATACATCCTCGCCCTGGACCAGGGCACCACCAGTTCACGCGCCATCCTGTTCGACCACGAAGGCAACATCGCAGGATGCGCGGCGCAGGAATTTCCCCAGCATTTCCCCCAGCCCGGCTGGGTCGAGCACGATCCGAACGAGATCTGGAACAGCCAGATCACCGTCGCGCGCAAAGTCCTGCACGAGCAGCACGTCGACCCCAAGCAGGTGCGCGCCATCGGCATCGCCAACCAGCGCGAAACCACGGTGGTGTGGGACCGCAAGACCGGCGAGCCGATCGCGCCGGCCATCGTGTGGCAGGACCGCCGCACCGCCGGCTACTGCGAAGAGCTGCGCGCGGCCGGCAAGGCAAAACTGATCTGCGATGCGACCGGCCTGGAGCTGGACGCCTACTTCTCCGCCACCAAGGTCAAATGGATCCTGGACCACGTCCCGGGCGCGCGCGAGCGGGCGCGCAAGGGCGCGCTGTGCTTCGGCACCATCGACTCCTGGCTGGCCTGGAAGCTGTGCGGCGTGCACGTGACCGACGTCTCGAACGCCTCGCGCACCATGCTGTTCAACATCCACCTGATGCGCTGGGATTCCGACCTGCTGCACCTGTTCGACATCCCGGAGGAAATGCTGCCGCAGGTGGTGTCTTCCAGCGAGGAAGTCGGCACCACGCGCGAAGCCCTGTTCGGCCACGCGATTCCTGTGGCCGGCATCGCCGGCGACCAGCAGGCGGCTACCTTCGGCCAGGCCTGCCACCAGCCCGGCATGGTGAAGAACACCTACGGCACCGGATGCTTCATGCTGATGCACGCCGGGCGCCACCCGCGCACCTCGCACAACCGCCTGCTGTCCACGGTCGGCTGGCGCGTCGACGGCGAGACCGATTACATGCTGGAAGGCTCGGTCTTCATGGGCGGCGCCACCGTGCAGTGGCTGCGCGACGGGCTGGGCATCATCCAGCAATCGAGCGATGTGGAGGCGCTGGCCGCCAGCGTGCCCGATAGCGGCGGCGTGTTCCTGGTGCCGGCCTTTGTCGGCCTGGGCGCGCCGCACTGGGATCCTTACGCGCGCGGCACCATCGTCGGCCTGACGCGCGGCAGCAACAAGGCGCATATCGCGCGCGCCGCCGTGGAATCGATCGCCTACCAGAGCGCCGAGCTGCTGGCGGCGATGCAGAAGGACGCCGCCATGCCGGTGACCGAGGTGCGCGCCGACGGCGGCGCCGCCCGCAACGACATGCTGATGCAGTTCCAGTCCGACTTGCTGGGCGTGCCCGTGCTGCGTCCCAAGGTCACGGAAACCACCGCCCTGGGCGCCGCCTACCTGGCCGGCCTGGCGGTCGGCTTCTGGGAATCGCAGGAGGAAATCGCCACCCAATGGGCGTGCGAGCGCAAATTCACGCCCAACATGGGGGGTGACCAAAGGTCCGAGTTGCTGGCAAAATGGAATCGCGCCACAGAGCGCGCCAAAGCTTGGGAGACACCTTTATGATGGACCGTCCTTGGAATGTGGAACTGGACGCGATCGAAAAACTGTTCGACGCGCTGACTGAAGTCGCCTTCTTCGTGAAGGACCGCGACGGCCGCTATGTGGCCGTCAACAACACGCTGGCGCGCCGCTGCGGCCTGCGCAACAAGTCCGATATCCTCGGCAAAACAGTGATGGACGTGCACCCGCGCCCCCTGGCCGCGGCCTACGAGGAGCAGGACCGGCAGGTGATCCAGGCCGGCGCCACCATCCACAAGCACCTGGAACTGCACCTGTACCCGAACCGCCGCCGCGGCTGGTGCCTGACCCACAAAACCCCGCTGCGCAACGAGCAGGGCGAGATTGTCGGCCTGGTCGGCACCTCGCAGGACCTTGGTCTGGTGGACGAGCAGCACCCGGTGTACCGCCAGGTGGCGCGCATCGCCGAGCGCATCCGCGAGAACTTCCACCAGCAGCTCAACCTGAACGAACTGGCGCGCGAGGAGGGCCTGTCGCTGGCGCGCGTGGAGCGCCTGTTCCAGAAGGTTTTCCATTACAGCCCGCGCCAGCTGCTGCTGCAATCGCGCCTGGAAGGGGCGCTGGCCCTGATCGAGGCGCACCCGGGGCGCAGCATCGCCGACATCGCGCGCGAGTGCGGCTATACCGACCACAGCGCATTCAGCCGCCAGTTCAAGGCCATGACCGGCTACACCCCGAGCCAGTTCCGCAACGGTTCGCGCCCGCCACCTGTGGCTTTTTCGCCCGTCGCCTGTGCCGTTCACGTGGCCTGAAGCGGCGAAATCACCCTAACGCCGCGCACGCTTGAATGTGCGCCACTCCTCCTCGTTAGCATGGGCTCTCCCATCAAACAGAGGTTAACAAGAGGAGTGGAGACATGATGTTGAAAACTATCGGTGTGGCAGCCTTGCTGCTCGCCGCGCAAGCCCATGCGGACAGCGGCGACAAGCTGCACCAGGCGCCGGCCCCGCACCAGCGCCAGACCCTGCCGCCGTCGGCCGAGCAAACCAAGTACGACCTGGCGCCGTCGCGCAAGCCGCGCAACGACCTGATGCCGCGCCAGATGAAGTCCAGCATGAAAGCCATGGCCGCCACGCCGGCGTGTTCCAACATGAACACGCTGGCCAGCTACAGCGGCGCCGCCCTGGCCGAATACATTGCCACGCTGCCGGACTACGAGTGTACCTATCCGCTGTTCTCGGTGGCCAACCCGCTGGCGACGAACATCTATTCCGCCGCCAATGTTAGCGCTGTCACGGCCCGCCTGCAGAGCGAAGCGGCCAGCTACAACGCCAGCAATATGAAGCTGGTCAACCTGGTGCTGTACCTGCGCGCCGGCTACTACCAGGCCAGCGGCGGCAGCATCCCGGCGCTGACCGAAAGCGTGCGCGCGCCGCTGCGCACGACGCTGCATAGCCTGGTGCAGGGCAGCCCGCTGTATGCCGACAACCCGTCGGCCTACACCACGGCCAACGAGGTGTGGAAGCTGGTCACCAATATGAACGACGAGGTGCAGTTCCTGCCGGACGCGCGCGCCACGGTGGAGCGCTTCACCGTGCGTCCCTCCGCCCCCAACGCCGCCGAGCCGCTCAAGCAGTACAGCGCCGGCGGCGGCATGACCGGTGCGCTGACGGTGCTCTTCCGCGCGCACACCATGCCCAATGTCGGCACGGCCATGTCGAACGACATTTCCTATGCCAACGCGCTGAATGCCTTCATCACCAATAGCAAGGCGGCCCTGATCAACACCAATGCCAGCGCCCACCTGGTCGATGCTTCCAATGAAGCTTTCCGCTTCATGCAGTATTCCGCGCTCAAGCCGCAGGTCAAGCCAATGGTGCAGAACGTGCTGAACACCAGCACCATGCTGGGCAACGACCAGGGCATGTGGCTGGCGGCAGCGGCGGCGGTCAAGTGGTACGACAACGAAAACTGCGCGCAGTACGGCGTTTGCAACTACGAGGAGCAGCTGGCCGCAGCCGTGCTGAAGACTACGCATAACTGCAGCCCGACACTGCGCCTGCGCGCGCAGGACGTAACGCCGGCCCAGGTACAGGAAATCTGTTCCGCGCTGGCGGCGGAGGAGGGCTACTTCCATACCATGCTGCAGACCAACCGCAACCCGGTCGCGCATGACAACAACACCGCGCTGGAACTGGTGGTGTTCGACGACTACGCCAACTACAACAAATACGCCGGCCTGCTGTACGACATCCCGACCGACAACGGTGGCATGTACCTGGAAGGCAATCCGGCGCAGGCAGGCAACCAGGCCCGCTTCATCGCGCACGAAGCGTCGTGGCTGCGCCCGACCTTCAAGGTCTGGAACCTGGAGCACGAATACGTGCACTACCTGGACGGCCGCTTCAATATGTACGGCGACTTCGGTGCGTCCACCTCGGTGCCGACCGTCTGGTGGATCGAAGGCATCGGCGAATACCTCTCGCTGAAGAACAACAACCAGCCGGCGATCGACATGGCGCGCACCCGCAAATACCGCCTGAGCGACATCTTCGGCAACACCTACCAGATGTCGGACTACTCGGACCGCGCCTATCGCTGGGGCTACATGGCGACCCGCTTCATGATGGAGCGCCACCGCGCCGACGTGGACCAGGCGCTGGCCAGCTTCCGCGTGGGCGACTACAGCCGCTACAACGACTTCATGCGCAGCATCGGCACCCGCTACGACAATGAATTCGCCGCCTGGGCCGATACCGCCACCACCGCCGGCGAGCCGCCGCTGCCGGACAACGTCTCCAGCCTGCCGTCCTGCACCGGCCAGTCCTCGCCCACCTACCTGGGCAAGAACTGCGCGATCCGCAATATCGCCTCCGGCAGCAAGACCTACGCTTACCTGCACCTGATGGTGCCGGTCGGCGCCAAGAACGTGAAGATCATGAGCACGGGCGGCAGCGGCAATATGGACATGTACGTGGCGCTGGACCGCTACCCCAGCACCGGCTCCTACGACTACGCCTCCGCCAATGCCGGCAACAGCGAAAGCATCAGCATCCCGGCGCCGGCCGGCAACCGCTGGTACTACATCGCACTGCACGCCAAGCAGCCGTTCGCCGGCGTCACGGTTGGCGTGACTTACGACTAAGGAGCGAGCGAAGCCGTATAATATAGGCAAGCAGCGGTAACACTATTTGTCTATACAAGTTGCCGCCCAGCACCCTGGGCGGCATGTTTTTTTCAGAGGGTCCCGATCGCGCGCAAAGCGTGGCAGGCAGTAATTCTTCCCATCCCACCGGGTCTGCGGCATTTGTTGCTATTTAGCTAAATGGCCGTTGTCTTCAGGCAACCAAACGACGATTTCGAAATTTATTTTTAGGCACTTTTCCCCCGTTTGGTGCGTCCTGCACGTGAAGTAGCACTTTCACTATCTTTCATAAGTATTTAATTTCTCGAAGCTTTTTATCTCAGCTACTTCTCAAGGAATGGCGCTAAGTCCTTAATTTCATTGGACAATTCGGTCTTTTCGTCGGGGAAATTCGCTTGACCGCCCTGTAAGCATCCTCTAAAGTGGGCGATAGTGTGAAAAAGTGTAGTTTTGTGGGATTTTTTAGATAAGGTAAACCGTGTTCCAAGGCGCGTCCGCGATCACTCTCGATGCGAAAGGCAGGATGTCCATCCCCGCCAAGCATCGTGACGCACTGATGATCCAGTGCGAAGGACGCCTCACGCTTACCAAGCACCCGGACGGCTGCCTCTTGATGTACCCGCGCCATGTCTGGGAAGCCAAACGCGACCAGATCGCCGCCTGGCCGATGTCGGCCCGCGGCTGGCAGCGTATCCTGCTGGGCAATGCCGCCGACGTGGAAATGGATTCCGCCGGCCGCATCCTGGTGGCGCCCGAGCTGCGCGAGGCCGTCGGCCTGGGCCGCGAGGTCGTGCTGTCCGGCATGCTGACCCACTTTGAAATCTGGGACCCGGTCAAGCGCGCCCAGAACGAGCAAGCCACCATCGAGGTGGGCATGCCCGATACCCTGTCCGATTTCTCCTTCTGAGGCCGACTTTAAATGACGACGACCTCGGTGCCAGAATTCCAGCATCGTACGGTGCTGTTAGATGAAGCGGTGGATGCGCTCGACCTGGGAGGCGCGCGCGCCAACGGTATTTATATAGACGGCACGTTTGGCCGCGGCGGCCACTCGCGCCTGATCCTGTCGCGCCTGGGCCCGGACGCGCGCCTGATCGCCTTCGACAAAGACCCGCAAGCTATCGCCAACGCCGAGACCATCGGCGATGCGCGTTTCACCATCGTGCATGACAGCTTCGCCACCATGGCGGATGCGCTGGCCGAACGCGGCATTCCCGCCGTGGACGGCATTTTGATGGACCTTGGCATCTCGTCGCCGCAAGTGGACGACGCGGCGCGCGGGTTCAGCTTCCGCAACGATGGCCCGCTCGACATGCGCATGGATACCACGCGCGGCATCTCCGCTGCCGAGTGGCTGGCCACGGAATCAGAAAAAACACTGGAAAAGGTGATAAGGGAATATGGGGAAGAACGGTTTGCTTTTCAGATTGCAAAGGCGATTGTTGCTCGCCGGGCAGTCGAACCAATTTCAAGCACACGACAGCTTGCCGGTATCGTGGCAGGCGCGGTCAAGACTCGCGAAAAGGGCAAGGACCCTGCGACCCGCACCTTTCAGGCTATCCGGATTTTCGTCAATAAAGAGCTTGAGGACCTCGAATCGGCCCTGAGCCAGGCCTTCCACGCCCTGAAGCCGGGCGGCATCCTGGCCATCATCAGCTTCCACTCGCTGGAAGACCGCATGGTCAAGCAGTTCCTGGCCTCCAAGGCCAAGGTGGAGCAGCCTGACCGGCGCCTGCCGATCAAGGCGGCCGACCTGCCGCAGCCGGAACTGAAGCTGCTGGGCCGGGTCAAGCCGTCCGACCAGGAGGTCGAGGACAACCCGCGCGCGCGCTCGGCCGTGATGCGCGTGGCCATGCGCCTGCCCGCCAGCGGAGGCGCGCCATGAGCAACAAGATCAATATCGTGCTGACGGCGCTGCTGGTCGCTTGCGGCCTGTCGGTCGTTAACGCCCAGTACCGCGCGCGCCACCTGTTCGTCGACAAGGAACGCGCGGAAGCGCAGGCGCGCCAGCTCGACATCGAGTGGGCGCAGCTGCAGCTGGACCAGTCGACCCTGGGCAAGCACGCCCGTATCGAGGAAATCGCGCGCCGTGAACTGAACATGACCCAGCTCACGCCGAACCGCACCCAATACCTGACGGAGGGCGGCCAATGATGCGCGCCAGCGGCGGTAACGGAACGGCCCGCGTGGCACGCTCGCAGGGCGTGTCCTTCTCCAAGAGCCCGGTGCTCGCGGTGCGCCTGCCGACCTGGCGCTCGCGCGTGGTGCTGTTCGTGCTGTTCGTCGCCTTCGCGGCGCTGGCGGCGCGCGCCGTCTGGCTGCAGGGCACCTCGAGCCAGTCGCAGTTCCTGCAGGAGCAGGGCGCCAACCGCTACCAGCGCACGCAGGAACTGCCGGCCATCCGCGGCAAGATCACCGACCGCAACGGCCAGGTGCTGGCCACCTCGATCCCGGTGCGCGCCATCTGGGCCTCGCCGGACGACCTGAAGGCGGCGCCCAAGGACAAGCTGCGCGCCCTGGCCGGCCTGCTGGAAATGAGCGAGGCCGAGCTGCTCAAGAAGCTCGACTCCGACCGCAACCTGGTCTACCTGAAGCGCCAGGTCGAGGTGGAAACCGCCGACAAGATCAAGGCGCTCGACCTGGACGGCATGGACATCCGCCCCGAATACAAGCGCTTCTACCCGCAGGGCGAAGTCATGACCCACCTGGTCGGCTTCACCAACGTGGACGACAAGGGCCAGGAATCGATGGAGCTGGCGCAGCAGGCCAACCTGGTCGGCCGCCCCGGCTCGCGCCGCGTGATCAAGGATGGCCGCGGCCGCGTGGTGGAAGACATCGGCGGCAAGGTCGAGCCGCACAACGGCAAGGATGTGACCCTGTCGGTCGACAGCAAGATCCAGTACATCGCCTACACCCAGCTGAAACAGGCGGTCGAGCATTTTGGCGCCAAGGCCGGCGGCGCCGTGGTGCTGGACGTGCACACCGGCGAAGTGCTGGCGCTGGCCAACTACCCGAGCTACGACCCGAACGACCGCCGCAACCTGACCGGCGCGCAGCTGCGCAACCGCGTCATGACCGACTCCTTCGAGCCGGGTTCGACCCTGAAGCCGATCACCGTGGCGCTGGCGCTGGACACCGGCCGCGTCAAGCCGTCCACCCTGATCGATACCGGCAATGGCCGCTACACCATCGCCGACCGCACCATCACCGACACCAAGGCGCATGGCGTGATCGACGTGGCCAAGATCATCGAGACCTCGTCCAACATCGGCACTTCGAAAATAGCGCTGAGCATGCCGGCGCAGGAGATGTGGGAGATGTTCACCAAGGTCGGCTTCGGCCAGCAGCCGAAGTGGGGTTTCCCGGGCGCGGTCGCGGGGCGGGTGCGGCCATACAAGTCATGGCGGCCGATCGAGCAGGCGACCATGAGCTACGGTAACGGCATCTCGGTGTCGGTGATCCAGCTGGCCCGCTCCTACATGATGTTTGCCCGGAATGGTGACACCATTCCTTTGTCGTTTGAGAAGGTCGACAAATTGCCGCAAGGCCAGCAGATCATCAAGCCGCAAACCGCCGCGCAGATGCGCGAGATGCTGGAGGCGGTCGTGTCGGGCAAGGAAGGCACCGCCAAGAAGGCCCAGATCCCGGGCTACCGCGTGGGCGGCAAGACCGGCACCGCCTACAAGGTGGAGAACGGCCGCTATGCGATTCCACGCAAGTACATCGGTTCCTTCGTCGGCATGGTGCCGATGTCGGCGCCGCGTTTTGTCATCGCAGTCATGATCGACGAACCGACCCAGAACGGCCACTACGGCGGCTCGGTCGCAGCACCAACTTTCGCGGCTGTCGCAATCAACGCATTGCGCGCCTCCAATGTGCCTCCAGACTCCAACGTCACCGAAATCGTGGTGCCGGCGGACACCGGACCGGAGGCCATGTAAATGACCACGATGACCCACCAAGACATTATCAGCTGGATGCGCGCCGCCGCTCCGACCGCGCAACTGGCCTCGGATTCGCGCCGCATCAAGGCAGGCGACATTTTCTTCGCCTATCCGGGCGACGCCAGGGACGGCCGCACCTTCATCGCCACAGCGATCGAGAACGGCGCCGCTGCCGTGGTATACGACGACACCGGTTATGCCTGGGACGCCGCGCACGCTGTGCCGCACCTGGCCGTGCCTGGCCTGAAAAAGCAGGCCGGGCCGATCGCGCACGCCTGGTACGGCCAGCCCGACGCCAGCATGTTCACCGTGGCCGTCACCGGCACCAACGGCAAGACGTCGTGCGCGGTATGGACCGGCCAGGCGCTGGCCAAGGTCGGCGAAAGCGCCGCCGTGATCGGCACCCTGGGCGTGGGCATGTTCCGCGCGCGCGGCGAAGTGGAATTCGACGAAACCGGCTACACCACGCCGGACGCCGTCCTGCTGGCGCGCAAGCTGCAGGAAGTGCGCGCCGACGGCGCCGCGGCGCTGGCCATCGAAGCCTCGTCCATCGGCCTGCACCAGGGCCGCCTCGACGGCATGCATTTCGACGTGGCGATTTTCACCAACCTGACGCGCGACCACCTGGACTACCACGGCGACCTGGAAAACTACGAAGCCGCCAAGACCATCCTGTTCGACTGGCCCGGCCTGAAGCACGCCGTGGTCAACCTGGACGACCCGATGGGGCAGCGCCTGGTGGCGCACATCAAGGCGAAGAAGGGCGCGCGCCCGGCCATCATCGGCTACACGCTGAAAGACGCCAAGGCGCAGCCGAACGTGCAGGGCATCTCGATGCTGCGCGCCAGCGCGCTGCGCAGCCGCAACCTGGGCACGGAATTCAACCTGGACTCGACCTTCGGCCACGCGCATGTGCGCACCCAGCTGGTCGGCCCGTTCAACGTCAGCAATGCGCTGGCCGTGCTGGCCGCGCTGCTGGCCAAGGGCATCGCCTTCCGCACCGCCATCGACGGCATCGAATCGCTGCAGCCGGCCCCGGGCCGCATGCAGCAGATCGGCGGCCAGGAAGCGCCGATGGTGGTGATCGATTACGCGCACACGCCGGACGCGCTGGAAAAGACGCTGGAAGCGCTGCGCTCGGTGGCGGCCGACCGCGGCGGCCACCTGTGGTGCGTGTTCGGCTGCGGCGGCGACCGCGACCCGGGCAAGCGCCCGCAGATGGGCAGGATCGCGCAGATGGCCGAGCATGTGCTGGTCACCAGCGACAACCCGCGCAGCGAGGACCCGGCCGAGATCATCCGCCAGATCGTGGCGGGCATGGATCCGGACCATCCGAACTCGGAGTTCATGACGGTGGAAGACCGCGCCGCCGCGATCCTGTCGGCCGTGCGCAATGCCGGCAAGGCCGACGTGATCCTGCTGGCAGGGAAGGGCCATGAGCCGTACCAGGAAATCAAGGGCCGCAAGATGCCGTTCTCGGACGCCGAGCACGCGCAGCTGGCATTGTCGGCACGCCTGACCATGATGAGGCCGCACTGATGCGCAGCACGCTCGCCCACATCCTGCCGGCGCTGACCGGCGCCCACCTGCACCATGGCGTGCTGACCAACGACGCCGCGCTGGGGCTGGAGTTCGACGGCGTGTCGACCGACACCCGCACCGTCGGTGCCGGCCAGCTCTTCGTCGCCCTGCGCGGCGAAGTGTTCGACGCGCACGACTTCCTGCCGCAGATCGTTGGCAGCGCCGTGGCCGCCGTGGTGGTGGAAAAGCTGCCGCAGGGCTGGACCCTGCCGGCCATCGTGGTGCCGGACACCCTGGTGGCGCTGGGGCAGATCGCCAATTACTGGCGCCGCCAGTTCGCGCTGCCGCTGATCGGCGTGACCGGTTCCAACGGCAAGACCACCGTCAAGGAAATGATCGCCGCCATCCTGGCCGCCGCCCACGGCGAAGAGGGCCGCCTGGCGACGCGCGGCAACCTGAACAACGAGATCGGCGTGCCGCTCACGCTGTTCCGCCTCGACGCATCGCACCGCTCCGCCGTGGTGGAGCTGGGCATGAACCATCCGGGCGAGATCGGCCGCCTGGCAGCGATTGCCGCGCCCACCATCGGCATGGTCAACAACGCCCAGCGCGAGCACCAGGAATTCATGCACACCGTGGAAGCGGTGGCGCGCGAGAACGGCAGCGTGCTGGCCGCCTTGCCGGGCGACGGCGTAGCCGTATTCCCGCACGGCGACGAGTTCACCCCGGTCTGGCGCGAGATGTCGGTCGGCCGCCGCGCGCTGACCTTCGGCCTGGACGCCGCCGCCAATGTCAGCTGCACCTACAGCGCCGGCGACTTCGGCGCCGAGCTGGCCGTGACCATCCATCCGGCGCCGGCTTCGTCCGAAGGCGCCGCCGCCTCGTTCGCCACGCCGGACGCCGTGCCGCGCCACTTCAGCGTGTCGCTGCAGGCCGCCGGCGAGCACAATGTGCGCAACGCGCTGGCCGCCATCGCCTGCACCTACGCCGCCGGCATCGACACCTCCACCATCCGCACCGGCCTGGAGGCATTCGCGCCGGTGAATGGCCGCCTGCAGAAAAAGCAGGCCGCCAACGGCGCGCTGCTGATCGACGACACCTACAACGCCAACCCGGACTCCGTGCGCGCCGCCATCGACGTGCTGGCCAAGGCCAAAGCGCCGCGCGTGCTGGTGCTGGGCGACATGGGGGAGGTCGGCACCCAGGGCAAGGAGTTCCACGAGGAAGTCGCCGCCTACGCCGCCTCGAAAGGCATCGAACACTTCTTCGCCACCGGCACGCTGGCCGCCCATATGGCGCCGCACGCCGAGCACCACCAGGAATTCGACGCGCTGCTGCAAGCCGTAACGGCCGCAGCAACGCCGGATGCAACCGTATTGATCAAGGGCTCCCGCTTCATGAAAATGGAACGGGTCGTGCAGCATTTGATTGGATCGCAACACGTAACAAAGGAAACACACTAATCATGCTGCTCTGGCTTGCACAAATCCTGCAGGACGACATCGGGGCTTTCCGCCTCTTTAACTACATCACCTTCCGCGCCGTGATGGCCACCATCACGGCCCTGCTGATCGGCCTGATCGCCGGTCCCGCCGTGATCCGCAAACTGACCGTCATGAAGTACGGCCAGGCGGTGCGCACCGACGGCCCGCAGACCCACCTGAAAAAGCACGGCACCCCGACCATGGGCGGCGTGCTGCTGCTGATCGCCGTCGGCATCGCCACCATCCTGTGGTGCGACTGGTCGAACCGCCTGATCTGGCCGGTCATCGTGGTGACCATGGGCTTCGGCGCGGTGGGCTGGGTGGACGACTACCGCAAGGTGGTGCGCCAGGACCCGGAGGGCATGCGCTCGGCCGAGAAATACTTCTGGCAGTCGCTGGTCGGCATCGCCGCCGCGCTGTACCTGGCGTTCTCGGTGTCGGCGCCGACCCCGGCCCAGGTGTTCGAGCTGTTCTTCCAGTGGGTGCAGTCGGGCTTCTCGATGGACCTGCCGCCCAAGGCCGACCTGATCGTGCCGTTCTTTAAGACCATCAGCTACCCGCTCGGCGTGTGGGGCTTCATCGCGCTGACCTACTGCGTGATCGTCGGCACCTCGAACGCGGTCAACTTCACCGACGGCCTGGACGGCCTGGCCATCATGCCGACCGTGATGGTCGGCTCCGCGCTCGGCCTGTTCGCCTACCTGACCGGCTCCGCCACGTACTCGAAGTACCTGTTCATCCCGCACATCCCGGGCGCCGGCGAGCTGATCATCTTCTGCGGCGCGATGGCGGGCGCCGGCCTGGCCTTCCTGTGGTACAACGCGCACCCGGCGCAAGTGTTCATGGGCGACGTCGGCGCGCTGGCGCTGGGCGGCGCGCTCGGCACGATCGCCGTGATCGTGCGCCAGGAAATCGTCCTGTTCATCATGGGCGGCATCTTCGTGGCGGAGACGCTGTCGGTGATCATCCAGGTGGGCTGGTTCAAGTTCACCAAGAAGCGCTACGGCGTCGGCCGCCGCGTGTTCCTGATGGCGCCTCTGCACCACCACTTTGAACAGAAAGGTTGGAAAGAGACCCAGGTCGTCGTGCGCTTCTGGATTATCACGATGATGCTGGTCCTGGTTGGCCTGTCCACTCTGAAGCTGCGCTGATGATCTATAACGGCAAAATTGCACTGGTACTGGGGCTCGGCGAATCGGGCCTGGCGATGGCGCACTGGCTGGCGCGCTGCGGCGCGCTGCTGCGCGTGGCCGACACGCGTCCGGTGCCGGAGCGCCTGCCGCTGCTGCGCGAGCAGCTGCCCGGCACCCAGTTCATCGCCGGCCCGTTCAACGCGGCCCTGCTGGACGGCGTCGACTTCGTGTGCGCCAGCCCGGGCCTGGGTCCGAACAAGGAGCTGGCCGAGATCATCCCGGCGGCCGCCGCCAAAGGCATCCCGGTCTGGGGCGAGATCGAAATTTTCGCCCAGGCCCTGAAGTGGCTGAAGGACGAGCGCGCCTACGCGCCGAAAGTCATCGCCATCACCGGCACCAACGGCAAGACCACCGTCACCAGCCTGACCGGCCAGCTGTGCGAGCGCGCCGGCCTGTCGGTGCGCGTGGCCGGCAATATCAGCCCCGCCGCGCTGGACGTGCTGCGCGAAGTGATGGACCGACCGGACGCCGATGCGGAGCTGCCGCAAGCCTGGGTGCTCGAGCTGTCCAGCTTCCAGCTGCATACCACCTACAGCCTGAACGCCGACGCCGCCACCGTGCTGAACCTGACCCAGGACCACCTGGACTGGCACGGCAGCATGCAGGCCTACGCCGACGACAAGCAGCGCATCTTCGGCGAGGACACCGTGCGCGTGCTGAACCGCGACGACAAGTGGACCATGGCCATGGCCAACCCGACCGGCGAGAACGTCACCTTCGGCACCGACGCGCCGGAACTGGCGCACAGCTTCGGCCTGGTCAACGAGCGCGGCGTGTACTGGCTGGCCACCGCCGAGCCGACCGACGACGCCGAGCCGCCCAAGCGCCGCAAGAAGAACGACCCGCCGCCACCGCCGGTGGAGTGCTATACCAAGAAACTGATGCCGGCCGACGCGCTGCAGATCCGCGGCACGCACAATGCCTCCAACGCGCTGGCGGCGCTGGCCCTGTGCCGCGCCATCGGCCTGCCGTTCGCGCCGCTGCTGCACGGCCTGCGCGAATACAAGGGCCAGCCGCACCGCGTGGAGCTGGTGGCGACGATCGACGGCGTCGACTACTACGACGACTCGAAAGGCACCAACGTCGGCGCCACCGTGGCTGCGCTGGTCGGCCTGGGCCAATCCTTTGGCGGCAGCGAACAGAAGCTGGTGGTGATCGCCGGCGGCGACGGCAAGGGACAGGAGTTCGATCCGCTGGCCGACCCGGTGCGCCGCTTCGTGCGCGCCGTGGTGCTGATCGGGCGCGACGCGCCGGCCATCCGCAGCGCGCTGGAACCGACCGGCGTCAAGCTGGAAGACTGCGCCACGCTGGAGGAAGCCACCAGGCGTGCCGCCGCGCTGGCCCATGGCGGCGACGCCGTGCTGCTGTCGCCGGCCTGCGCCAGCCTGGATATGTTCAAGAACTACGCGCACCGCGCGCAGGTGTTCATCGACACCGTGCGTGACATCGCGCTCGACGCGGGGCAGGAGATCTGATGGCATTCCAGCTTCCATTCCGCTTCACTGGCTCCGAGGCTCCGGCACCGCTGGACAGCCGCGCGCGCCATTCGAAGATGATGGAATACGACCAGCCGCTGGTCTGGTGCGTGCTGCTGCTCATGCTGTTCGGCATGGTGATGGTGTATTCGGCCTCCATCGCGCTGCCTGATTCGCCCAAGTTCGCCAACTACAAGAACCACTTCTTCGTGCAGCGCCAGGCCGTCTTCATCGGCATCGCCATCGTGGCCGCAGCGGTGGCCTTCCGCGTGCGGGTGGAGGACTGGCAGAAGGCCGCGCCTTACCTGTTCATCGGCACCCTGGTGGCCCTGGTGCTGGTGCTGATCCCGGGCCTGGGCGTGAACGTGAACGGTGGCCGCCGCTGGCTCTCGCTCAAGGTGTTCCAGTTCCAGCCGTCCGAGCTGATGAAACTGTTCATCGTGCTGTACGCCGCCGACTACACCGTGCGCAAGCAGGAATACATGCACCGCCTGTCCAAGGGCTTCTTCCCGATGGCGCTGGCGGTGGCCTTCGTCGGCCTCTTGCTGCTGCTGGAACCGGACCTGGGCGCCTTCGGCGTGATCGTCTGCATTGCCATGGGCATCCTGTTCCTGGGCGGCGTGAACGCGGTCTGGTTCGGCGGCATCGCCGGCATGCTGGTGACGATCTTCGTGGCCATCATCATGCTGTCGCCGTTCCGCCGCGCGCGCCTGTTCGCCTACCTGAATCCGTGGGAAGAAGAGAATGCGCTCAACAAGTCCTACCAGCTGACCCACTCGCTGATCGCCTTCGGCCGCGGCGAGCTGACCGGCGTCGGCCTGGGCGCCAGCGTGGAAAAGCTGCACTACCTGCCGGAAGCGCACACCGACTTCCTGCTGGCGGTGATCGGCGAAGAGCTGGGCATGGTCGGCGTGCTGATCACGATCGGCATGTTCTACTGGATCGTCAAGCGCGCTTTCGACATCGGCCGCCAGGCCATTGCCATCGACCAGACCTTCGCCGGCCTGGCTGCGAAGGGCATCGGCATCTGGATCGGCATCCAGACCTTTATCAATATGGGCGTGAACCTCGGCCTGCTGCCGACCAAGGGCCTGACCCTGCCGCTGATGAGCTACGGCGGCACCGGCATCATCATCAACTGCGTCGGCCTGGCCATCCTGCTGCGCATCGACTACGAAAACCGCCAGCTGATGCGGGGAGGGCGCGTATGAGCAAGCGCCTGATGATCATGGCAGCCGGCACCGGCGGCCACATTTTCCCCGGCCTGGCGATCGCGCAGGCGATGCGCGCACGCGGCTGGGAAGTGAGCTGGCTGGGCACCTCGCACGGCATGGAAACGGACTTGGTGCCCAAGCACGGCGTGGAGATGGACGTGATCCACTTCAGCGGCATGCGCGGCAAGGGCCTGGCGCACACCATCGGCGGCGCCTTCAGGATGATCGGCGCCTTCGCCGCCTGCTTCGGCTTTATCGGCAAGCGCAAGCCGGACGTGGTGCTGGGCATGGGCGGCTACGTCTGCGTGCCGGGCGGCCTGATGGCCAGGCTGCGCGGCGTGCCGCTGGTGCTGGTCAACGCTGACGCGGCCCTGCTGCTGTCGAACAAGACCCTGGCGCCGCTGGCCAAGCGCGTGTGCTTCGGCTTCCCGGCCGATTTCGGTGCGGCGGCGGCCAAGGCCGTCGTCACCGGCAACCCGGTGCGCAAGGAAATCCTGGCGCTGCCGGCGCCGGCCGAGCGCTTCGCCGGGCGCGCAGGCGCGCTGCGCATCCTGGTGGTGGGCGGCAGCCTGGGCGCCAAGGCGCTGAACGACGCGCTGCCGGCCGCGCTGGCCATGATCGCGCCGGAACAGCGCCCGCTGGTGACCCACCAGTCGGGCAAGAAGAATATCGAAGCCCTGCGCGCGGCTTACGCGCAGGCGCATGTGGAAGCGAACGTGGTCGACTTCATCGACGACATGGCGGGCGCCTACGCGCAGGCGGACATCGTGATCTGCCGCGCCGGCGCCATCACCGTGTCCGAACTGACGGCAGCCGGCGTGGCCAGCGTGCTGGTGCCGCTGGTGGCGTCGACCACCAGCCACCAGCGCGACAACGCGCAATGGATGGCCAGGCAGGGCGCCTCGATCCATATGCCGCAGACGGAACTGAATCCGGAGAGCCTGGCAGCGCTGTTGCAGACGCTGAACCGCAACACCTGCCAGAAGATGGCGGCCGCCGCGCATGCAGTGGGCAAGCGCGACGCCAACGACGCCATCGCACAAGAATTGGAAGCACTCGCATGAAACACAAAGTAAAGAACATTCACTTCGTCGGCATCGGCGGCAGCGGCATGAGCGGCATCGCCGAGGTGCTGGTGACCCTGGGCTATAACGTGTCCGGCTCGGACCTCGGCTCGAACGCCGTGACCCAGCGCCTGGTCGACATGGGCGCCACCGTGCACCAGGGCCACGACGCCAGCTTCATCGGCAACGCCGACGCGGTGGTGACCTCCACCGCCGTCAAGGCCGACAACCCGGAAGTGGTGGCCGCGCGCGCGCGCAAGATCCCGATCGTGCCGCGCGCCGTGATGCTGGGCGAGCTGATGCGCCTGAAGCGCGGCATCGCCATCGCCGGCACCCACGGCAAGACCACCACCACCAGCCTGGTGGCCTCCGTGCTGGCGCAGGGCGGGCTGGACCCGACCTTCGTCATCGGCGGCCGCCTGACCGCCGCCGGCGCCAACGCCAAGCTAGGCTCGGGCGAATACCTGGTGGCCGAAGCCGACGAGTCGGACGCCTCCTTCCTGAACCTGTCGCCAATGATCGAAGTCATCACCAATATCGATGCCGACCATATGGAGACCTACGAGCACGACTTCGAGAAGCTGAAGCAGGCCTTCGTCCACTTCACGCACCGCCTGCCGTTCTACGGCCGCGCCATGCTGTGCATCGACGACCCGCACGTGCGCGCCATCATCCCGCAGGTGACCAAGCCGGTCACCACCTACGGCTTTGCGGAAGACGCCGAAGTGCGCGCCGTGAACGCGCGCGCGGTCGGCACCCAGATGCACTTCACCGTGCTGCAGGAAGGCTACCCGGACCTGGACATCGTGCTGAACCAGCCCGGCATGCACAACGTGCAGAACGCCTGCTCGGCGGTCGCCATTGCGCGCGAGATCGGCGTCGACGACGCCGCCACGCAGGCCGGCCTGGCCGGCTTCGCCGGCGTCGGCCGCCGCTTCACCAAGTACGGCGAAGTGGCCATCCCGTCGGGCGGCAGCTTCACCCTGGTGGACGACTTCGGCCACCACCCGATCGAGATGGAAGTGACCACCGCCGCCGCGCGCGCCGCCTATCCCGGCCGCCGCCTGCTGCTGGCCTTCCAGCCGCACCGCTACAGCCGCACGCGCGACCTGTTCGAAGATTTCGCAAAAGTCCTCTC
This sequence comes from Pseudoduganella sp., assembly GCF_041914865.1. Taxonomy (NCBI): domain Bacteria; kingdom Pseudomonadati; phylum Pseudomonadota; class Betaproteobacteria; order Burkholderiales; family Oxalobacteraceae; genus Pseudoduganella; species Pseudoduganella sp. Next base: position 26,166 of record NZ_JAYSCO010000022.1, read on the forward strand.
CACGGTCGACGTACTGGTCCTGTCGGACGTTTATGCAGCGGGCGAGCAGCCGATCGTGGCTGCCGACGGCCGCGCCCTGGCGCACGCGATCCGCGCGCGCGGCAAGGCGGAACCGGTATTCGTCGAGAACATCGCCGACATGCCGGAAACGATTATGAATGTGGTGCGCGACGGCGACGTCGTGCTGACCATGGGCGCAGGCTCGATCAGCGGCGTCCCGGCAAAATTGACGAACTGGAAGGTATGACGCAATGGCCAAACTGACTGCACAAGAAGCGCAAGCATTCGGCAAGGTGGGCGTCCTGATGGGCGGCCTGTCGGCCGAACGCGACGTCTCCATCATGTCCGGCACCGGCGTGCTGGCGGCCCTGCAGGCGCAGGGCATCGACGCCCACGCCTTTGACCCGGGCCAGCGTTCGCTGGCCGAACTGGCGGCGGAAAAGTTCGACCGCGTGTTCATCGCGCTGCACGGCCGCTACGGTGAAGATGGCAGCCTGCAGGGCGCACTGGAACTGCTGGGCATCCCTTACACCGGCTCCGGCGTGATGGCCAGCGCGGTGGGCATGGACAAGATCACCACCAAGATCCTGTGGCTGCGCGAAGGCCTGCCGACGCCGGAGTACGCGGTGCTGGGCGCCGACTCCGACCTGGACGCCGAAGCCGCGCGCCTGGGCCTGCCGCTGATCATGAAGCCGCCGCATGAAGGCTCCACCATCGGTATCACCAAGGTGACCGACGCGGCCGGCCTGAAAGCTGCCTACGATGCCGCCGCCGCCCTGGACGATTGCGTGCTGGCCGAAGAATTCGTGCAAGGGCGCGAGTTCACCGTCGCCGTGCTGGGCAGCGGCAAGGATGCGCGCGCGCTGCCGATCGTGGAGATCGTCGCGCCGGCCGGCAACTACGACTACCAGAACAAGTACTTCACCGACGACACCCAGTATTTCTGCCCGCCGCAGCTGGACCAGGCCATGCAGGACGAGATGCAGCGCATCGCCGTTGCGGCCTACCGCGCCGTCGGCTGCGAGGGCTGGGGCCGCGTGGACGTGCTGCTGCGCGCGAAAGACCACAAGCCCTTCCTGCTGGAAGTGAACACCTCGCCTGGCATGACCAGCCACTCGCTGGTGCCGATGGCGGCGCGCGCCACCGGCGTGAGCTACGAAGAACTGTGCGTGGAGATCCTGCGCACCGCGCGACTGAAACTGAAGAAGTAAGGACCGGAAACCGATATGTGGCACGACGTCAAAGCCTTGAATGCAACCGCCAGCGGCATGGTCGCGCTGTCGGTGCTGGCTTGCGCCGCTGCCGGCGTGTGGTGGCTGGCGAATCGTCCTGTATTCGATTTGCGCGCCATCCGCGTTGAGACCATGGACAAGTCCGAGTTCAAGCACGTGAACCACCTGACGCTGCGCAACGGCACCCAGGGCCGCATCGTGGGCAACTTCTTCACCGCCAACCTGGAGCAGGTGCGCCAGGTGTTCGAAGCGGTGCCGTGGGTGCGCCGCGCCAGCGTGCGGCGCGAATGGCCGGACCAGCTGATCGTCTCGCTGGAAGAGCACGAAGCGCTCGGCACCTGGGGCGAGGACGGCCGCCTGCTGTCGGTGAAAGGCGACGTGTTCACCGCCAACCTGGCCGAGGCGGAAGAAGACCACGAGCTGCCGGAATTTTCCGGTCCGGATGGCAGCGAGAAGGAAGTGCTGGCGCGCTACGGCGAATTGAAGCAATGGTTCGCCCCGGCCAGCCTCGAACCGAAAGCCGTGTCGCTGTCGAGCCGCTACGCCTGGACCGTGAAGCTGGACAACGGCGCCAGCGTAGCGCTGGGGCGCGAGGCGACGCACGACACGCTGCGCCAGCGCGTCGACCGCCTGGTGCGGATCTGGCCGCAGATTGCCGCCCGCGTGCCGAATATTGAAACGATTGACATGCGCTACCAGAACGGTCTGGCCTTGAGCGCGGCGGGGCTGAAGATTCCCGCGGATACGAAGAAACATTGATAAGCAGGCAGAGAGATGACTAAAGACGCTAAGAACCTGATCGTCGGCCTCGACATCGGCACCTCCAAGGTGGTGGCCGTGGTGGCCGAGGTGATGGCAGATGGACGCCACGAAGTGATTGGCCTGGGCCAGCACGAGTCGAATGGCCTGAAAAAAGGCGTGGTGGTGAACATCGAGGCGACCGTCGAATCGATCCAGCGCGCGCTGGAAGAGGCGGAGCTGATGGCCGACTGCAAGATCCGCAACGTGTACGCAGGCATCGCCGGCAGCCATATCCGCAGCTTCAACTCCAGCGGCATGGTGGCGATCAAGGACAAGGAAGTCACCGCCACCGACGTGGCGCGCGTGATCGAAACGGCCAAGGCAGTCAACATCCCGACCGACCAGCAGCTGCTGCACACCGTGCCGCAGGAATTCATCGTCGACTCGCAGGACGACGTGCGCGAACCGATCGGCATGAGCGGCATCCGCCTGGAAGTCAAAGTGCACATCGTCACCGGCGCCGTGAGCGCGGTGCAGAACATCGTCAAGTGCGTGCGCCGCTGCGGCCTGGAAGTATCGGACCTGATCCTGCAGCCGATGGCCTCGGCCGACGCGGTGCTGACCACGGACGAAAAGGAGCTGGGCGTGGTGCTGATCGACATCGGCGGCGGCACCACCGACGTCGCGGTGTTCAGTGACGGCGCGATCCGCCACACCGCCGTGATCCCGATCGCCGGCGACCAGATCACCAACGACATCGCCATGGCGCTGCGCACGCCGACCGGCGAGGCGGAAGAAATCAAGATCCGCTACGGCGTGGCCAAGCAGGTGCTGGCCGACCCGGGCGAGCACCTGGAAGTGCCGGGCCTGGGCGACCGCGGCCCGCGCAACCTGTCGCGCCAGGCGCTGGCGGCCGTGATCGAGCCGCGCGTGGAAGAACTGTTTGCGATGGTGCACCAGGTGGTGCGCGAGTCCGGCTACGAGGGCGTTCTCTCGTCGGGCATCGTGCTGACCGGCGGCACCGCGATCATGCCGGGCATGGTGGAGATGGCGGAAGACATCTTCCTGAAACCGGCGCGCCTGGGCACCCCGGACTATCGCGGCCAGCTGGCCGACGTGGTGCGCAGCCCGCGCTATGCGACGGTGCTTGGATTGTTATTGGAAGCGAAAAAGCAGTACTTGCGTGGCCACATTGTGACCCGCCAGGATGGTTCGGTAAAAGCAGTTTGGCAGCGCATGAAGGAATGGTTCCTGGGTAATTTTTAAGCAGATTTTTTAGATAACAAACGCAGTTTTCAATCTCCAGTTCTCCTAACGATATGAGGCCTGGCGCTTGAAAACCGCATTCTAGATAGGAGTACATCATGGAGTTTGATATGGTTGATAACGCAACACTGGGAACGGTCATCAAGGTCGTCGGCGTCGGCGGTGCAGGCGGCAACGCGGTGCAGCACATGATCAACAAGGGCATGAGCGGCGTGGAATTCATCGCCGCCAATACCGACGCCCAGGCGCTGGCCACCTCCAAGGCAGACAACATCATCCAGATCGGCGAGACCGGCCTGGGTGCGGGCATGAAGCCTGACGTCGGCCGTGCACTGGCCGAAGAATCGCGCGGCCGCATCGAAGATGCGCTGCGCGGCGCGCACATGGTGTTCATCGCTGCCGGCATGGGCGGCGGCACCGGCACCGGCGCGGCGCCGATCGTTGCGGAAATCGCCAAGCAGCAGGGCGCGCTGACCGTGGCCGTGGTGTCCAAGCCGTTCTCGCACGAAGGCCAGAAGTGCCTGGACATCGCGGAAGAGGGCCTGGAGCAACTGTCGCAGAACGTGGACTCGCTGATCGTGATCTGCAATGAGAAGCTGGAAGAAATCTACGAAGACGAATCGCTGATCGAATGGCTGCAGCACGCCGACGACGTGCTGAACAACGCCGTCGCTGGTATCGCCGAGATCATCAACGTGCCGGGCCACATCAACGTCGACTTCAACGACGTCAAGACCATCATGGGCGAGCAGGGCAAGGCGATGATGGGCACCGCCACCGCGTCCGGCGTGGACCGCGCCCGCGTGGCCGCCGAGCAGGCCGTGGCGTCCCCGCTGCTGGACGGCGTCGACCTGTCCGGCGCGCGCGGCGTGCTGGTCAACGTGACCGCCTCGCGCGGCCTGAAAGGTAAGGAAATCAAGGAAGTCATGGCCGCAGTGCGCGCCTTCGCCGCACCGGATGCGTCGATCGCCCAGGGCATCGCCTACGACGACGCGATGGGTGACGCGATCCGCGTGACCGTGGTGGCGACCGGCCTGGGTAAAGCCAAGAAGCACGTGCAACTGGTACAGCAGCCGATGCTGCGCACCGGCACCCACGGCGGCACCGGCCTGAACGTCAACGCCGGCCTGGGCGGCGGCGCGGTGACCAGCGCGGTGGGTGGCTTCGGCTCCGCCGGCTTCGGCGGCGTCGCTTCCGACGTGCAGAAGCAGCCAGCCGTGTGGCGCCGCGAATCGGCCACCGAGCAGGTGAACGCGCTGGCCAAGTCCGGCATGGAAACCTACGACATTCCGGCCTTCCTGCGCAAGCAGGCTGACTAAATAGTGTCAGCCGCGCCGCCGGACAACGCGTCCGGCGGCGTGGAGTTATACTAAGAATCCAGGGCTACCCGCGCACTGCGCGGTTTTTTATTTTCAGAACCCGGTAAACCTGGGTCAGACCCAAGGGTCAGACCCCGCTATGCCGAAGCCACAGGCCATAGCGCAGACAGGGTCCGGCCCTTGGGCCGTACCCTGGTTTACCGGGTTTAGTACAACAACAGGAGAAAAACGAATGACCATCAAAATCGGCGACAAACTGCCAGAAGGCCAGCTGTCCGAATTCATCGAAACCGAAACCGAAGGCTGCTCCCTCGGCCCGAACACCTTCAACGTGCAAGACCTGGTAAAGGGCAAGAAGATCGCCATCTTCGGCCTGCCAGGCGCCTACACCCCGACCTGCTCCGCCCAGCACGTGCCAGGCTACGTCAAGCACGCTGCCGACCTGAAAGCCAAGGGCGTGGATGAAATCTGGTGCATCTCCGTGAACGACGCCTTCGTCATGGGCGCCTGGGGCCGCGACCAGAAAGCCACCGGCATCGTACGCATGATGGCCGACGGCAACGCCGCCTACTCCAAGGCCCTGGGCCTGGATGCCGACTTCTCCAAGTACGGCATGGGCACCCGCTCGCAGCGCTACTCCATGCTGGTGGAAGACGGCGTGGTCAAGCAGCTGAACGTCGAGCAGGGTGGCAAGTTCGAAGTGTCGAACGCCGAAACCATGCTGGGCCAGCTGTAATCCTGGGATTACCCGGCTAAGGACGGCGCTTCGGCGCCGTTTTGCGTTTCTGCGCGCGGCTTGGCGCGCGACTTGCGCTTCTTGGGCGCCAGCATGACCCCGCTGCAGGATGGCGCACCGCAGAAGCAGGCAAACTGCTTCTTCACCTTGGCCGTGTGGCGCGCCTCGTAGATCAGGCCGTAGTTGTAATTGAGTTCCTCGCCCGCCTCGATATCGCGCAGCGCGCAGATGTAGACGCGGCTGTCGTCATCCTCCTCCGCCTCGCAGTTCGGCTCGCAGGAGTGGTTGATGTAGCGCGACTCGTTGCCGCCGGCGCCGCCGTCGATCAGCAGGCCGTTGTTCAGGCTGAAGAAGAAGGTGTGGCCGATCGGGCCGCCTTTCTCCTCGGTGCGGCGGCAGCACTCGTCCCAGTCGACGATCTCGCCGGTGTATTCGATGATGCGGGTGCCGGCCGGGATCAAACGCGCCGCGAACACGCCGCGGCCATGCACGGGCGATTCGTGCACCACATAGAGCGGCTCCGCCACTTCAACCTGTAAAGCTTCTGTATTCATCCCGCCATCATAACCCGCCCAAAATATGTTTGTGATTTCTTCCTGGTTCGGGAACAAAGGCTGCGTCGTCGGGTCTCAACATTTTCCACCGGCGGGACCCACCATGGACCGTATCGAACTCCAGGAGCTGGCGCGCATGCGCTTTAGGGAGGGCAAGTGTCTGCTCGACGCGGGATTTTATGCGGGCAGCTACTACCTGACTGGCTATGCAATCGAATGTGCGTTGAAGGCAGTCATTGCTGGCCAGCGTAGGCGTCACGAGTTTCCGGACAAGCACTTTGCCATTGCCTGCAACACGCACAATCTCTACGCACTGATAAAGCTGGCTCGGCTGGAGCCGGAGCTCGCTAAAGCGATTCATGCCAGTGCGGCATTCAGCGAAAATTGGTCCGCAGTCCTGAAGTGGACAGAAGCCGCGCGCTATGCGCCGGTGCTGCCGGCCCATCTGGCACGGACCATGTATGTGGCATGCGCCAACCAGTCGAAAGGAGTACTACCATGGATACAGTTGTACTGGTAGAGGGAACCATGGCAAGCGGGATGGTCGATTGCGGCAGGAAGTTACTACGGGCACTGGATAGGGAAGGCCTGCATCCCGACGCGATGTACTGGGAATATGATGAGGAGTGCCGTGAATGGTTCCTGCAGATCATTACCAGGCGAATGGACATGGAAGACAATTTCCATGTTATTCGCCGCGTGCACAAGGTGATTGATGGAATTACCGAGGTGCAGGAGTTGCTACGGCCAAGTTACTTTGCCATACGAGGGGTAAGGGATCCAGGTTACCAGGTGTCGCGACAACGTATGCCTTATGGGCGCGGCGCGGGTGAGCGCGAATGGGCCAACAGGGACTTCTACTGTTATCGACTGGGCTGATCCAGCCTCAGCAGCAATCCGTTTCTTTCAGTACAATGGATGACCCGGTACAGCAATTGGGCCTCCATCGTGACTCCGCAACAAAAAGAAAACCTGCAAGCTATCTACGCCATGGTGGCCGCCGTCGCCATGTTCTCCCTCATGGACGCCTCCATGAAGGTGCTGGCCGGGCGCTACCCGGCGGTGCAGGTCACGGCGCTGCGCTGCATGCTCTCCATGCCACTGGTGTGCGCCTTCATGGCCTACCGCGGCAAGTTCACCGGTATCTTCAACGTGCGCTGGCCGCTGCACATCCTGCGCGGTGTGGTCGGCATCGCCATGCTGTCGCTGTTCGCCTACGCGCTGAAGACGCTGCCGCTGGCCGACACCTACGCCATCTTCTTCATCGCCCCCGCGCTGGTCACGGCGCTGGCGGTGTTCATCCTGCGCGAGAAGGTCAGCTTCGGCCAGTGGATGGCGATCGTGGTGGCGCTGGGCGGCGTGCTGGTGGTGCTGCGTCCGGATGCCACCAACTTCGTCTCGCTGGCCGGCCTGGCCGTGCTGGGATCGGCCGTCTGCTACGGCATATCCGCCATCGCCGGCCGCGTGCTGGCCAAGACCGACGCGCCCGAGCACGTCATGTTCTGGGTGTTGACCCTGATGGGCGTCGGCGTCGCGCCGCTCGCGATCCAGGCCTGGGTGCCGATCGACTGGACACTGTGGCCGGCCATGGCGGCGCTGGCGGTGACCGGCTTCTTCGGCCAGCTGGCGCTGACGCGCGCCTTCAGCATGGGCAAGGCCTCCATCGTGGCGCCGTTCGAATACACGGCGCTGGCCTGGGGCGTGGGCATCGACTGGCTGCTGTGGCAGACACTGCCGGACCGCTTCACCCTGATCGGCGCCGCCATCATCATCGCCTCCGGCATCTACCTGGTGCGGCGCGAAACCGAGCACGCAGAAGCGGAGCATCCATGAGCACAGTAACGATTCGCAAGGCCGGCAGCGCCGATGCCGCTGCCTTCCTCACCCTGATCCGCGAGCTGGCGGCCTACGAAGGCTTCGAAGCCTATGTCCGCACCACAGAGCAGAGCCTGCTGCGCGACAGCGAACACTTTGGCGTCTTCCTGGTGGAAGCGGAAGGGCGTGCGGCCGGCTACCTTTCCTACACCATCGGCTACTCGATCTGGGGCGCCGGCCACTACATGCATGTGGACGACGTCTACGTTGGCGCGGCGCTGCGCGGCACCGGCGTCGGCAAGCTGCTGATGAAGGCAGCGGCCGAAGAATGCCTGGCGCGCGGCTATGTATTCGCACGCTGGGGCGTGGAGAGCAGCAACGCGGCGGCGCGTGGTTTTTATCGCAATATTGGCGCGGAGTACAAGGAAAAAGGCCTGTGCACCTGGAGTCGCGAAGCCATGGCCGCCTTTGCAGAGGGCTAAGAACGTTCGTTCGGGAAAGCTACTATAATCGTGGCATGCTGAAACAACGAACCATCAAAGAAGTCGTCCGCACCACGGGTGTGGGCCTGCACTCCGGCACCAAGGTCGAGCTGACCCTGCGCCCGGCCGAACCGGATACCGGCATCGTCTTCCGCCGCGTCGACCTGAGCCCGCAAGTGGTGTTCCCGACCCGCGCCGACATCGTCGGCGACACCCGCATGGCCACCGTGCTGATGAAGGACGGCGGCCGCGTCTCCACCGTCGAACACCTGATGTCGGCCTGCGCCGGCCTCGGCATCGACAACCTGTATGTCGACGTGACGGCCGAAGAAATCCCGATCATGGATGGTTCGGCATCGTCCTTCGTCTACCTGCTGCAGCAGGGCGGGGTGCAGGAACAGGAAGCGCCGAAGAAGTTCATCAAGGTGAAAAAGCCGATTGAAATCCGCGAAGGCAAAGGCGCCCAGGAAAAGTGGGCGCGCCTGGTGCCGCACGACGGCTTCAAGCTCGACTTCTTCATTGAATTCAACCACCCGGCGGTGGATGGCACGGCGCAGCGCGCCACGGTGGATTTCGGCGACGTGTCCTACATCCAGGCCATCGCCCGCGCCCGCACCTTCGGCTTCATGCAGGACGTGGAAATGCTGCGCGGCATCGGCCTGGCGCGCGGCGGCTCGCTGGAAAACGCCATCGTGATGGACGAATACCGCATCCTGAACCAGGACGGCCTGCGCTACGACGACGAATTCGTACGCCACAAGATCCTCGACGCGATCGGCGACCTGTACATGGTCGGCCACCCCATCATCGCCAGCTACGAAGCGCACAAATCGGGCCACGCCCTGAACAACCAGCTGCTGCGCGCCATGCTGGCCGACCCCGACAGCTACGAGCTGGTCACCTACGACTCGCTCGACACCGCCCCGCCATCCTACGCCCGCCAAATGGCCCGCGAGTGGGCCTACCTGTAAGCGGATAAAAAAAATAGGGACGTACCCCATTTTTCGCCGACGGCGAAAAATGGGGTACGTCCCTATTTTTTTTATCCGCGGCGGCGGGCTACCAGGCGCTTCATCGCTTCGATCAGCGGTTCGTTGGCGGCGGTGGGTTCGAGTTTCTGGCTCAGCTCGTCGAACGAGTTGACGGCAGTTTCGGGCAATTTCAGGCCTTCGCCACTGGGGCGGGCGTGCGCCAGGCCTTTCGGCATCTGCACGCGGAAGCGGATGTTGTTAATTTGCCACCCTTTGCCATTCAGGGTCTGCAACAGCGCCGGCACTTGCTGCTTGAGCTTGGCCGCCAGGGCCGTGTTGGGGACGGCCAGCGTCAGTTCGGCGCCGTCAAACGCAAAAATTTCGCAATGTTTGAAGGCGGCCGGGAGTACTTCCTGGCAATCTCGTTGTAAATTTGCCATGCGCTGCACGGCCGGCAAGAGGCGGGCCAGGGTGGCGTTGCCTTGCAGGAAATTCGTCGCTTCCAGCGGGGCGTAATTGCGGTTGGTGAACGAGAAACGCATGGCGCCATTTTACCGTGGCGGCCCCAGCCGGTGAATTTTTCAGTGTTGGCCTATTGTTATAGTGGCCTTCACCCCCAACGTTGCCCGGAACGCATGATAAAATCACGCACTTTTGCCATTGGCGGACCCGAAGGAAGAATTTAAGAAATGTCCTTACTGACCCAGATTTTCGGCAGCCGCAACCAGCGTCTGCTCAAGCAATACCAAAAAACGGTCAAGGCGATCAACGCCCTGGAACCGGAGTTCGAAAAGCTGTCGGATGCCGAGCTGCAAGCGAAAACGCCTGCCCTCAAGGAACGCGTTGCCAATGGCGAAACGCTGGACGACCTGCTGCCGGAAGCGTTTGCGGTCTGCCGCGAAGCGTCCAAGCGCGTGTTCAAGATGCGCCACTTCGACGTGCAGTTGATCGGCGGCATGGTGTTGCATTATGGCAAAATTGCCGAAATGGGCACCGGCGAGGGCAAGACCCTGACCGCGACCCTGCCGGCCTACCTGAACGCGCTGTCGGGCAAAGGCGTGCACATCGTCACCGTCAACGATTACCTGGCGCAGCGCGATGCCGAGACCATGGGCAAGCTGTACCGCTGGCTGGGCCTGTCCTGCGGCGTCAACCTGTCGCAGATGCCGCACGCCGACAAGCAGGCCGCCTACGCCGCCGACATCACCTACGGCACCAATAACGAATTCGGTTTCGACTACCTGCGCGACAATATGGTGTTCGAAGCCAGCGAGCGCGTGCAGCGCAGCCTGAATTTCGGCATCGTCGACGAAGTGGACTCGATCCTGATCGACGAAGCGCGTACCCCGCTGATCATTTCCGGCCAGGCCGAGAACCACACCGACCTGTACCACAAGATGAACCTCCTGCCACCGCAGCTGACCCTGCAGATCGGCGAGGAAACGCCGGATGGCAAGGGCAAGGTGGAAGTGCCGGGCGACTACACCAAGGACGAGAAATCGCACCAGGTGCTGCTGACCGAAGCCGGCCACGAAAAAGCCGAAGCGATCCTGACCAAGATGGGCCTGCTGCCTGAAGGCGCGTCCCTGTACGACTCGGCCAACATCACCCTGGTGCACCACCTGTACGCCGCCCTGCGCGCGCACGCCCTGTACTTCAAGGACCAGCACTACGTGGTGCAGAACAATGAAGTGGTGATCGTCGACGAATTCACCGGCCGCCTGATGACCGGCCGCCGCTGGTCCGACGGCCTGCACCAGGCGGTCGAAGCGAAAGAGGGCGTGAAGATCCAGAACGAGAACCAGACCCTGGCCTCGATCACCTTCCAGAACTACTTCCGCATGTACGGCAAGCTGGCCGGCATGACCGGTACCGCCGACACCGAAGCGTACGAATTCCAGGAAATCTACGGCCTGGAAACGGTGGTGATCCCGCCGAACCGTCCTTCCCAGCGCAAGGACCGCCAGGACCAGGTGTACAAGTCCAACGCCGAAAAGTACAACGCGATGATGCTCGACATCCGCGACTGCTACGAGCGCGGCCAGCCGGTGCTGGTAGGTACCACCTCGATCGAAAACTCCGAACTGCTGTCCGGCATCCTGACCAAGGCCAATCTGCCGCACAACGTGCTGAACGCAAAACAGCACGCCCGTGAAGCGGAAATCATCGCCCAGGCAGGCATCCCGAAAGCGATCACCATCGCCACCAATATGGCCGGCCGTGGTACCGACATCGTGTTGGGCGGCAATATCGAAAAGCAGATCCAGATCATCGAAGCCAATCCGGACCTGAGCGACGAAGAGAAGGCAGCCAAGGCGCAGCACCTGCGTTCCGGCTGGCAGTCGCTGCACAACCAGGTGGTGGCGGCCGGCGGCCTGCACATCGTCGGTACCGAGCGCCACGAATCCCGCCGCGTCGACAACCAGCTGCGTGGCCGTTCCGGCCGCCAGGGCGACCCGGGCTCCTCGCGCTTCTACCTGTCGCTGGACGACCCGCTCCTGCGCATCTTCGCCGGCGACCGCGTGCGCGCCATCATGGACCGCCTGAAGATGCCGGAAGGCGAACCGATCGAAGCGGGCATCGTGTCCCGTTCCATCGAATCGGCGCAGCGCAAGGTTGAAGCGCGCAACTTCGATATCCGTAAGCAGCTGCTGGAATACGACGACGTCGCCAACGACCAGCGCAAGGTGATCTACTCGCAGCGTAACGAGCTGCTGGAAGCGACCGACATTTCGGAAACCATCCAGAGCCTGCGCCAGGGCGTGTTCACCGACCTGGTGCGCCAGTACGTGCCGGAAGAATCGGTGGAAGAGCAGTGGGATGTTCCAGCCCTGCAACGCACCCTGGCCAACGAATGGCAGATCGACCTGCCGCTGGTCGAGATGTTGGAGAAGGAAAGCCAGATCAGCGACGACGACATCGTCGAGCGCGTGGTCGCGGCTGCCGACGCCGTGTACCAGGCCAAGGTCGATATCGTCTCCAAGGAAGCCTTCGGTGGCTTCGAGCGCAACGTCATGCTGCAGTCGGTGGACACCCACTGGCGCGAGCACCTGGCAGCGCTGGACCACCTGCGCCAGGGCATCCACCTGCGCGGCTATGCGCAGAAGAATCCGAAGCAGGAATACAAGCGCGAAGCGTTTGAACTGTTCGGCACCATGCTGGACATGATCAAGAACGACGTGATCCGCATGATCATGATGGTGCGCATCCAGTCGCGTGAAGAGGTCGAGGCGGCGGAAGCGGCCATGAACCAGACCCACGTGGAAAACGTGCACTACCAGCACGCCGACTTCAACCCGAACGCCGCGCCGGAAGAACTGCTGGCGCCCACCGCCATCCCGGCGGGCGAGCTGGAAGAAGCCCTGAGCCAGGGCTTCAAAGTCGGCCGCAACGACCCATGCCCATGCGGCAGCGGCAAGAAGTTCAAGGCTTGCCACGGCAAGCTGGCGTAAGCTTCCAAGCCCAACCTAAAACGGCCCGGCCGCGCGAGCGCCCGGGCCGTTTTCATTGCGCCGTCAGGGGCCGTGCGCGGGGCCCTCGTGACAAAGTGCTGAAAACGCGTGATTTAAAGTGCTGAAAACCGCTGAAATTTGAACTTTTCGTGATTTTGTATGTCGAAGGGGAAATTGCAGCACTTTCGGCCCGATTTAAGCGGATTTCAGCACTTTAAAACAGGAGATTTCAGCATGTCCTCCCGACTGTCCCTGTCACTACCCCTGCCCACCCTCCGCGCTTTGCTCGACTACCACGCCGACTGCGAATGCGCGTGCGACCCTGCCGATTTGGCCGACCAGGCCATACGCGAGTGGTTACAACGCCAGCACGACCTGCAACGGCCCGCCGGCCGCCGCGGCTATCTCTGGAAGACCGTCTTCCTGCCCGACGGGACCCGCCTGCGCATTTCGACCCACGCTGGCGCCCATCATGCGGAAATCGTCGGCAACGAACTGGTGTGCAATGCAATGAGCATGTCGCCCAACCAGTTCGTCAAGGCCAGCCTGGGCCGGGTGCGAAACGCCTGGGAGGCGATCTACGTCCAGATGCCCGGCGAGCGCCAGTGGAAAAACGCTACCCGCTTGCGTTACGAAGCCGCAGCCCAGGCACGCCGGTTGCAGCAGCGCGACGCCGCAACCAGTATCGTTGCCGCACCGCCTGGGTTCCCGTCTCAGCCGCGGCAGGCCGCCCTCGTGCTGCAGGATGGCAAGCTTTTGCTACCGCAGTTGCGTCCGGACTGTGAGGAGCGGCGCCGTACCTACCGCCGCGCTGAAGACTTGCTGCTCGACTGAGCCGAAGGCGCACCCGTCTTCATGGCAGTGCCGATCGCTCGCGGATTGAGCGGCATCAATGAGCATTTCGCTCCGCCCAGTACGCTTGGGATTTACGCGAACCGGCGGCAAGGAGGGCTCAAATGAAAGGCTCGATTCTTGAAAAGTACTTGGCGAAATGCGCACTCACTGTGCGCGGAAGTGGGAGCGCAGCACGGATTTGGCTGTTTCTGATCATTTCGACCGTGGCGACGACGGGTGCCGCCATCATCATCATGAACTCTGCGGCTGGTGCGCCAGATTTGTCTGATAGCGGGATTCAATTGATATTGGGCCTCACTGCCGGAGTGTGTTACGCGTCCATCTGGCGATACGTAAGAGGCCTCAAGGTCGTGCCGGAAGCGTGAGCCAGGTGCCGCCCGCTATTGCTAATTGTCGCGCTGCGGCGAAGAAGTCGGGATCACCATGCGCACCGTGGTGCCCGCACCCAGCGTGGAATCGATGGTGATACGGCCGCCCATCACGCCGGTGACGATGTTGTAGACGATATTCATGCCCAGCCCGGTGCCGCCATTGCCCATCTTGGTGGTGAAGAAGGGGTCGAAGATGTGGCGCTTCACCTCGTCGCTCATGCCGACGCCATCATCGCGGAATACGATTTCGATCTGCTCGCCGGGCAGGGCCAGCGCGGACAGCCACAGGCTGCCCCGGTTGCGGCCCTCGAAGGCATGCAGCAGGGCATTGTTGATCAGGTTGTTGAACACCTGGTACAGGCTGCCCGGATAGGAATCGAGCTCCAGTTCGGCCGACACCTCGACCTGCATCTGGATCGCGCTGCGGCGCAGGCGCGGCGTGTAGGTGGCGACGGTATCGAGCGCCACCGACTGCAGGCGGAAATGACGCCGCTGGTCGTTGGTCTGGTCGACCGCGATCTGCTTGAAGGAGGCGATCAGGTCGGCCGCCTTCTGCAGCGAATTGGAAATCAGCCCGCAGGCCATCTGCACTTCGTCCAGGTGATGAGTGAGCGTGGAGCGGCGGATGCTGCCGTCGGCCACGGTCTGCTTGAATTCATCGACCCGGTCGGTCAGCGCGGTGGAGGCCAGCAGCGAGTTGCCGATCGGCGTGTTGAGCTCGTGCGCGATGCCGGCCACCAGCGAGCCGAGCGAGGCCATCTTCTCGGAGGCGATCAGGTCGTGCTGGGTGCGCTGCAGGGTTTCCAGCGCGCTCGACAGGTCGCGGTTGGCCTGCTCCAGCGCCGCCGAGCGCTCGCGCACGCGCGTTTCCAGCGCATCGTTCAACTCGCGCAGCTCGCGCTTGGCATTCATTTCCTGCGTCAGGTCGAGGATGGCCCAGATGATGGCGCGCCGCCCATCCAGCATGAGCGAGGACGACCAGATGGCCACCTGGCCCGGCTGCTGCCCGGGCAGCGTGACGTCGGCCAGCGCGCCGCGCACCACGCCATGCTGGGCGAACTTGTCCCAGACGCGTTGCCGCTCGCCCGGGTGGGCCCAGAACTGCACTTCGTCCGAGCGCTTGCCGATCAGCTCGTGCAGCGGGATGCCGAAGGTGCGCACCACGGCCTGGTTGGCGCCGATGATGTGGCCCTCCTGGTCCGACACGGTGAGCGGCAGCGGCGTCATATCGAACAGGGTGCGGAAGCGCTCTTCCGATTCGCGCAGGCGGCGCTGCGATTGTTCCAGCTGGGCGATGCGATCGCGCAGCGCGGCGCTCATCAGGTTGAGCGAATGGGTCACCACCTCCAGCTCGTCGCCGCCGCCCTCGGGCAGCTGGCTGAACTGGCCCTCGGCCAGTTTCTCCGAATGGCGCGCCAGTTCCCGCAGGCGCAGGCCGACGCCGCGCGTCAGCAGGAAGAACAGCAGGAGCGCCAGCGCGAAGCCGAGCAGGGCGATCAGGCCGCCCTGGCGCAGCACATCGTCGCGCGCCGCCACCAAATCCATGGTGGACAGGCCGAAGTGCAGGGTGCCCACCTGGTTTTCCTTCAGCAGCAGCGGCGCCTGGGCGTGCAGCAGGTTGCCATCGACGGCGGTGCGCACCCCGCCCAACTGGGCCTGGCGCAGCGATTCCGGCATGAAGGCCGGGCGCTCGCCCGCCTCCAGGATGGTTTCGCCGGCCGCATCGAGGATCACGATATAGCGCAGGAAGCTGTCGCGCGGGTCGGACAGCATTTCCGACCAATAGGTGCGCAGCTCGGGCAGGCGGCCGCTGCTGGCATACGGGGTCAGGGTCAGGTTCAGGTTGACGGCATACTCATGCGCCACACGGTCGGCATTGCGGCTGACGGCATTGGTCATCAGGCGCAGGCTGTTCCCGATCAACAATGCCACCACCAGCGCCTGGACAAAGGCGCTCAGCAGCAAAAATTTCGCGCGCAGCGACAGCTTCAAAAATACCCCCAGGCATCAAATGTCCACTTCGGGGTCAGGAAGAAAAGTGGACATTTATTGTGTAAATATCACAGCATTGTATCCGTACATCTGTGAAAGTTGCCGGTGTTTAAAACAAAACGCCGCCCGGCTGTTGCGGGGCGGCGTCGGGGGGGACGGTGGCGCTGGGGATTACGGCAGGGTCAGGATGACTTTGA
The DNA here is from genome assembly GCF_041914865.1 of Pseudoduganella sp. Lineage (NCBI taxonomy): Bacteria > Pseudomonadati > Pseudomonadota > Betaproteobacteria > Burkholderiales > Oxalobacteraceae > Pseudoduganella > Pseudoduganella sp. Next base: position 42,149 of record NZ_JAYSCO010000022.1, read on the forward strand.
CGCTGTCGTCCACAGCGGACTTGTCGATGTAGCCGATGGCTTTCGGGTCGTCGGCGACGGCTTTTTTCACCTCGGCGTGCGACTTGAATTCCTTCGGTGGGGTGGCCTTGCCGGTGAACACCAGCTTGGACCAGATGGCCTTCACCTGGGCCGGGTCTTTGTCGGCGATCTTCTGGTAGAACTCGGCGCGGATCTTCGAGCCTTCGGCCTGGTCCACCGGGGTGAACATGGCCGATTTGCCCAGGAAGAATTGCGATGCCTGTTCCGAGAACATGCGCGAGGCTGGATTGTCTTTGTTGACGATCACCACGATTTCAGCCGAGGCTGGAACGGCGGCGGCAGCCAGGGCGGAGGCGAGGAGGGCGGTCAGGATCTTTTTCATGGCTTCCTCCTTAGAACACGAAGTCGATGCCGGCGGCATAGACGTTGATGCTGCTGTTATAGGTTGGCACGCCCGATGGCAGGATCAGGGAGCCGCCTTTGGCTTTTGGCTTGATGTGGTCGATCTGCACCTTCAGCGCCAGGTTCTTGGCGAAGTCCCAGCGCATGCCGATCAGGTCGGACTTCTGCTCAGGCGACGCCAGCAGGCCGCGCACGCCGGCCAGGGTCGGGGCCAGCGGGTGGGCCGCCGGTACGCTCGGCACGGTCACGGAGGTGCCGGCATCCTTGTAGTAGGCGTGGGTGTAGTACGGCAGCACTTTGCCCAGGCGGTAGCCCAGCATCACGTAGCCGGAGTTGGTTTCCGGGATGTAGACCGGCTCGTGGGCGCGGCGCTGCGCGTATTCGGCCTGGACCACCACGTTCTTGTAGTCCATGGTGAAGCCGATTTCGGTGAAGCTCATGCGCTTGCCGCCCTTCAGGGTCAGGTCGTTGGCCAGCTGGATCGCGGCCGGCACGCCGGTCTTGGTCAGGCCATCGGTCAGGGCGTTGATCGGGGCCAGGTTGTTGACTTCGATCTGGGCGCGGGCGTGGGCGACGCGGGCGGTGAACGGGCCGTATTCGGCGGTCACGGCGGCGCCGAACACCGGCGACTGGTGCTTGGCGACGGAGCCGCCGCCGGTCGGGATGTACAGCTTGCCGCGGCTGGTGCCGCCGAAGGCTTGCACGGTGACGTTGGTGTCGCCGAAGGCGCGCTGCCAGTTGACGTCAGCGCCGTCCACGTTCTCGATCGGCGCCTGGCCGTACATTTCGATCGGCGGGCGCATCATGGTGTTGGCGTAGCCCACGTTCTGGTAGTCGGAGATCAGGAAGGCTGGCAGCACCACGCGGCCCAGGCGCACATTGGTCTCGTCGTTCAGCTTGTATTTCAGGAAGCCCCAGGTCAGGTCGGTGGTGAACTGCGGGCTGGTGTTCTTGCGGGTCAGCACCTGCACGGTGGCCGACAGGCGGTCATTGAACGTGTAGGTGGCTTGCAGGCCCAGGTTGCTGTCCAGGCCGATGCGCGGCGAGTCGCCGGTGCCGGAGGCCTGGTTGTAGCGGGCGAATTTGGCGTCATCGGAGTCGGTCTGGGCCACGCCCAGGGTGCCGAAACCGCTGATGCTCAGGTTGCCGTCGCCCAGGGTACCGGCCTGGGCCATCATGCCGGTTGCAGCCAGCACGGCGGCGGCGAGAAGCTGTTTCTTCATGAAAGTGTTCCGATCAAATGTTGTTGTATTGTCAGTGCTTTGCACCAAAGTGTGCGGCATTGTAACAGCCATTGCCTACAATAAATCAAAACCTCAAATGGTTAAACGGTTTCGTTTTGAAATAGTGGGGCAGCTCTAGAAACTGTGGGATTTCTGCCGGTTTTGATATAGGCCATGGCGCCGCGCATGCAAGGACGCTCTGCGTTTAAAATAGCGCCTTCCTCCCACCATTTTTGACCGAGAAGAACACCATGGCCGTCAATTCCCCTATCCCTGTCGCCGCCGACCTGCAGCCTGTTGCCGGTATCGAGCTTGGCTTTGCCGAAGCCGGTATCAAGAAGCCGGGCCGTAAGGACGTGCTGGTCATGAAGCTGGCCGAGGGCGCCACCGTATCGGGCGTCTTCACCCTGAACCGCTTCTGCGCCGCGCCAGTGCAGATTTCCAAGGAAAACCTGGCGGCGGTGAAAGCCGGCGGCAAGCCGATCCGCGCCCTGATGATCAACACCGGCAATGCCAACGCCGGTACCGGCGAAGCGGGCATGGCCAATGCGCGCGCCACCTGCGCTGCGCTGGCGCAGGAACTGGGCTGCGATGCGCAGCAGATCCTGCCATTCTCGACCGGCGTGATCCTGGAGCCGCTGCCGGTGGCCAAGATCGTGGCCGGCCTGCCGAAGGCCATCGAAAACCTCAAGCTGGACAACTGGTTCAACGCCGCCGAAGCCATCATGACCACCGATACCCAGCCGAAGGCGGGTTCGCGCACGGTGGAAATCGCCGGCCACAAGGTCACCCTGACCGGCATTTCCAAAGGCGCCGGCATGATCAAGCCGAATATGGCCACCATGCTGGGCTACCTGGCCTTCGACGCCAAAGTGGCGCAGCCGGTGCTGGACGTGCTGGTCAAGGAAGCGGCCGACAAGTCCTTCAACTGCATCACCATCGACGGCGACACTTCGACCAACGATTCCTTCATGCTGGTGGCCACGGGCGCCGGTTCGCTGGTGGTCGATTCGGTCGATTCGCCGGAATACAAGGCGCTGGCCGCCGCCGTGACCGAGCTGTCGGTGTTCCTGGCGCAAGCCATCGTGCGCGATGGCGAAGGCGCGACCAAGTTCATGACCATCACGGTGGAGGACGGCAAGGACGTGGCCGAATGCCGCAAGATCGCTTACTCGATCGGCCACTCGCCGCTGGTGAAAACCGCCTTCTTCGCGTCCGACCCTAACCTGGGCCGCATCCTGGCCGCCATCGGTTACGCCGGCGTGGACGACCTGGATGTGTCGAAGATCAACCTGTACCTGGATGATGTGTGGGTGGCCAAGGATGGCGGCCGCAACCCGGACTACAAGGAAGAAGACGGCCAGCGCGTGATGAAGCAGAGCGAAATCACGGTGCGTGTGAAGCTGGCGCGGGGCACGGCCAGCGCCACGGTCTACACCTGCGACCTGTCGCACGACTACGTGTCGATCAACGCCGACTACCGTTCCTGAGCGGATGTCGACCCAACTCGACCAATTCCTGCGCCGCGCCGAGGCGCTGCTGGAGCGCGTGGAAGCGATCCTGCCGCCGGCCCCGGCGGCGCCGGACTGGCAGGGTGCCACGGCTTTCCGCTGGCGCAAGCGCGCCGGTGCGGGCGGCGCCGGCTACCTGCAGCCCGTGCCGCGCCCGGCGCAGATCGCCTTTGACGACCTGCAGCATATTGGCCGCCAGAAGGCGCAGATCGAACAGAATACGCGCCAGTTCGTGCAGGGCAAGCCGGCCAATAATGTGCTGCTGACCGGCGCGCGCGGCACCGGCAAGTCGTCCCTGATCAAAGCCTGCCTGGCGGCGTTTGCTGCCGACGGCCTGCGCCTGATCGAGGTCGACAAGGGCGACCTGCACGACCTGCCCGATATCATGGACCTGGTGGCCGGCCGCCCGGAGCGCTTCGTGGTGTTCTGCGACGACTTGTCGTTCGAGGAGGGGGAGAGCGGCTACAAGGCGCTGAAAGTGGCGCTGGATGGCTCGGTGTCGGCGCTGATCGACAATGTGCTGATCTACGCCACCTCCAACCGGCGCCACCTGATGCCGGAGCGCATGTCGGATAACGCCAGCTACACCCATGACGAGGATGGCGACCTGCATCCGGGCGAGACGGTGGAGGAGAAGATTTCCCTGTCCGAGCGCTTCGGCCTGTGGCTCTCGTTCTACCCGTTCAAGCAGGATGACTACCTGGGCATCGTGGCGCATTGGCTGGCGGCCTTCGGCTGCAGCGTGCCGCAGATCGCGGATGCGCGCACCGAGGCGCTGCAGTGGGCGCTTCAGCGCGGTTCGCGTTCGGGCCGCGTGGCCTGGCAGTTTGCGCGCGATTACGCGGGGAGGCTGCCATGAGCGCCGTACCGAAGCCGATCGATGTCGCGGTTGGCATCCTGATGCAGCCGAACGGCGATGTCCTGCTTGGCCAGCGGCCCGAAGGCAAGCCGTATGCGGGCTACTGGGAATTCCCGGGTGGGAAAGTCGACCCGGGCGAGACTATCCTCGAGGCGCTCAAGCGCGAGTTCGTGGAGGAGCTGGGCATCCACATCGTGAGCGCGGAAGAGTGGTGCGGTGTCGAGCATGTTTACCCGCACGCCCACGTGCGGCTGCACTTCTTCATCAGCCGTGAATGGACTGGCGAGCCGCAAAGCCTGGAAGGCCAGGCGTTTGCCTGGCAAGGCACGGTGGGCGTGGAGCCGCTGCTGCCAGCCACCATTCCTTTGCTGGAGTGGCTGGACCGGGTGCGTTACTAAACCCGGCAAAGCGGGGTACGACCCAAGGGTCGGACCCCGGGCGCGCGGCGGCCGCGGGCCGAGGGTCTGACCCTTGGGTCAGACCCAGGTTTGCCGGGTCTAAGGCGCCAAACGCGAAGAATGCGAAGCCAGCATCACCCAGCGCCCGTCCTGCCAGCGCCAGGTGCGGGTAAAGCGGAAGGTGCCGCTGAACGGACCTTGCTCGCCGACGCCCGACTGCACACTCTTGCCGGTCACGATGGCGGTGTCGCCATGCAGCTCCACCGTCACATCTTCATTGCTGATTGAAGTATTGCGGCGCGAGCCCGTGCCGAGCTGGGACAGGTAGTCGGCCTTGAACTGCACCTTGCCATCGGAATGGGTGAGCACCCAGCGGTCCGCCAGCAACGGCGCCAGCGACTTGGCATCGCCCTGCAAGCGGAACGTATTCCACTGCGAGTCCGCCACCTGCAGTGCCACCTCGCGCGGCGATTGCGCCAGCGCGGCCGAAGCCAGGACCAGGCCAAGGCCGGCGGCAAAGGCGGCACCGCGCCCGATCACTGCTTATCCTCGTCCAGCGGATCGGTCGGCGCGCTGCCGGGGATGGTGTACTTTTCCTCCGCCCAGGCGCCGAGGTCGATCAGCTTGCAGCGCTCGCTGCAGAAAGGGCGGTATTTATTGGCTTCCGTCCACTCGACCTTGGCTTGGCAAGTGGGACAATCTACGACAGTCGGCATGGTGCTTAGAAATTACAGAGGGTGAGCTCGAATGGTACATCTTCTTCCAGCGGCTTGGGTTTCAAGTCCCCGCCCTGCGAAGTAAAGCGCACCCACAGCATGTATTTATTGGCCGAGATCTCGGGAATCGCGCCCGAGGCCTGGTCCACGGACAGGCGCAGCATCTGGTAGACCTTGCCTTGCAGCATCTGCTGATAACTGCCGGCATTGGCGATCATCTTCACCGGCGCGCCCGAGTCGCGCAGCAGGCGCAGCACCAGGGCCAGTGCGTCGAACAGCGGCACCAGCGGGTTGAACCAGGTGGCGATGTCGTTGAAGCGCTTTTCGGCCGGCTGCTTTTGCCAGGCGTAATAGGAGGGCAGGTCGAATTCGCAGGCGCCGCCGGGGATGATGGTGCGGCCGCGGATGCTCATCAGCCACTCATTGTCGCGCACGTTCTGGCCGGTCTTGCCCTGCGCCGCCACCAGGGCGCTCGACACACTGTCGAGCTCAGCGAGGATGGCGTCCAGCATTTCCGCCTGCACATTGGGGTTGGAACGGTAGCCCAGCAGGCTCTGGCGCTGGCGCTCGAGTTCCTGCAGCAAATCGGACTTCAGGTCGGCGCGCCCGGCCACTTCGAGCATGTCGAAGATGGTGGCCAGCGCCACGTGATGCTGCATCGGGTGTTCCTGATGCACGAAGAACTTGAATTTCTCGTATAAATCCTCCAGGCGCAGCAAGGTGCGGATGCGCTCATTGAAAGGATATTCGTAGACGATCAAAGCATCCCTCGTGTGGAAGACTCATTAATAATCACGTGATTCTGAACCATGCGAAGCAAAATTACAAATATTGCTGATATAAATCATGCAGCCGGTCCACTTGTGGCGCCAGCGCGGCAATGGCGCCGCCGTTGTCGATCACATCGTCGGCCGCCGCCAGCCGCACCGCGCGCGGCACCTGGGCCGCCATGATGGCGCGCACTTGCTCTTCAGTAAGACCGTTGCGCGCCATGACGCGCGCCACCTGGACTTCTTCCGGGCAATCGATCACCAGCACGCGGCTGACGCGCTGTTTCCAGTTGCCGGACTCGACCAGCAGGGGGATGGCCAGCATCACATAGCTGCCGCTGGCCTCGGCCGCCGCCGCCAGGGTGGCGTCGCGGATCATCGGGTGCAGGATGGCTTCCAGGCGGCGCTTGGCGGCCGGTTCGCGGAATACCAGTTCGCGCATTCTGGCGCGGTCCATGGCGCCACGGCTGTCGGCCATGTGCTGGCCGAACTCGGCCAGGATATCGGGCATGGCGGCGCCGTGCGGCCCGGTCAGGCTGTGCGCGATCTGGTCGGTGTCGATGATGCTGGCGCCGCGTTCGGCAAACATATTGGCCACCAGGCTCTTGCCGCTGCCGATGCCCCCTGTCAGGCCGACCGTGAAGCGCGCCGGCATCTCAGCCCGCCACGCCGTAGGTCAGGTTCACGAAGTGCTGGCCGAACACCAGGGCCAGCAGGCCGGCGCCGGCCAGGTAGGGGCCGAAGGGAATCTTGTGCTCGAAGCCCAGGCGCGAGGCGACGATGATGATGATGCCGACCACGGCGCCGACCGCCGACGACAGCAGGATGATGGCCGGCAGCATTTGCCAGCCCATCCAGGCGCCCAGCGCCGCCAGCAGCTTGAAGTCGCCGCCGCCCATGCCTTCGCGGCCGCGCACCAGCTTGTACGCGGCATTCACCGTCCACAGCACCATGAAGCCGGCAGCGGCGCCGATCACGGCGTCGCGCAGCGGGGTGAAGGCGCCGTTCAGGTTGACCAGCAGGCCCAGCCACAAGAGCGGGTAGGTCAGGTCGTCCGGCAGCAGCTGGGTGTCGATGTCGATGAAGGTCATGGCCAGCAGCAGCCAGGCGAACACCAGGGTGGCCATGCCGATCCAGCCGAAGCCGAATTGCCAGACCAGCCAGCCCGACAGCAGGCCGCTCACCGCCTCGATCAGCGGGTAGCGCGCCGAGATCGGCGCCTTGCAGGCGCGGCATTTGCCGCGCAGTGCCAGCCAGGACAGGACCGGGATGTTTTCCAGCGCCGTGATGCGGTGGCCGCAGTGCGGGCAGGCCGAGCGCGGCAGCACCAGGTTGTAGCGGTCGGTGTGCGGCAAGTCCTTGCCCGACTCTTCGGCAATGTAATTGTCGAATTCGCGCTGCATCATGATCGGCAGGCGGTGGATCACCACGTTCAGGAAACTGCCGACCAGCAGGCCCACGATGCCGGCCACGATGGCGGCAGCCAGGGTGGCGGGCGGGGAAAACAGCATCAGGCTGTCTTGCAACAGCTGGGAAAATTCTTGCATTCTTGTCTTACACCACGGAACCGAGTTTGAAGATAGGCAGGTACATGGCCACCACCAGGCCACCGATCACCACGCCCAGGATCACCATGATGGCCGGTTCCATCAGGCTCGACAGCTGGGACACGGCCTCGTCCACTTCTTCCTCGTAGAAGTCGGCCACCTTGCCCAGCATCGAATCGAGCGCGCCCGATTCCTCGCCGATGGAGACCATCTGCGTCACCATGCTGGGGAAGACGTCGGCATTTTGCATGGCCACGGTCAGGCTGGTACCGGTCGAGACTTCGGTCTGGATCTTCTTGGTCGCTTCCATGTACACATGGTTGCCCGAAGCGCCGCCCACCGAGTCCAGCGATTCCACCAGCGGCACGCCGGCGGCGAACATGGTCGACAGGGTGCGGGTCCAGCGCGCCACGGTGGCTTTGCGGATCACCTGGCCGAACACCGGGATCTTCAGCAGCAGGCGGTCCATGAAGGCCTGCATCTTGACCGAGCGGCGCCAGGACTGGAAGAAGAAGTACAGCGCGGCGAAGATCGAGCCGAAGATGATGTACCAGTAATTGACGAAGAATTCCGACATGTTCATCACGAACACGGTCGGCGCCGGCAGGTCGGCGCCGAAGCTGGTGAACACTTCCTTGAAGGCCGGCACCACCCAGATCATGATCACGGCGGTCACAATGAAGGCCACCGCCAGCACTGCGATCGGGTAGGTCAGGGCCGACTTGATCTTGGCCTTGATGGCCAGCGTCTTCTCTTTATAGATCGCCAGGCGGGTCAGCAGGTCTTCCAGGATACCGGCCTGTTCGCCGGCCGCCACCAGGTTGCAGAACAGCGGGTCGAAGTACAGCGGGTATTTGCGGAACGCCATGTTGAGGCTGGTACCGGTCTCGATATCCGAGCGCAGGTCCAGGATCAGCTTGGCCACCGACGGGTTGGCGTGGCCCTTGCCGACGATGTCGAAGGCCTGCAGCAGCGGCACGCCGGCCTTCATCATGGTGGCCAGCTGGCGCGTGAACAGGGTGATGTCCTTGTCGCTGATCTTCTTGCCCGAGCGGTAGACCTTTTTCTTGACCTTGGTCACCATGATGCCCTGGCGGCGCAGGGTCACGTTGACCACCGCCTCGCCGCCGGCGCGCATTTCGCCGCGCACGGTCTTGCCTGTCTTGTCCTTGCCTTCCCAGGCGAAGACTTGTTCCTTCACATTGCCCGCAGTAGCCATATCAGTCTTTCCTATTCGTTGGTGCAGCCCAGCACTTCTTCCAGGCTGGTGAGGCCGTTCTTGACCTTGACCAGACCCGATTGGCGCAGCGATTTGACGCCTTCCGCCTCCGATTGTGCCGCGATCTGCATCGAGTTGCCGTGTGCCAGGATCAGTGCTTCGATCGCGGGCGTGATCGGCATGATCTGGTAAATACCGACCCGGCCCTTGTAGCCGGATCCATTGCAGCGCTCACAGCCCACCGGGCCGTAAGGCTTCCACGTGCCATCCAGTTCGTGCTCCTTGAAGCCCGCCTTCAGCAGCAGGTCGGCCGAAATATCGACCGGCTTCTTGCAGGTGCACAGGCGGCGCGCCAGGCGCTGCGCCGTGATCAGGACCACCGAGGAGGCGATATTGAAGGGCGCCACACCCATGTTCATCAGACGCGTCAGGGTCGATGGCGCGTCATTGGTGTGCAGGGTGGAGAACACCATGTGGCCGGTTTGCGCCGCCTTGATCGCGATGTCGGCCGTTTCCAGGTCACGGATCTCACCCACCATGATGATGTCCGGGTCCTGGCGCAGGAAGGCTTTCAGCGCGACCGGGAAGGTCAGGCCGGCCTTGTCGTTGACGTTCACCTGGTTGACGCCGGGCAGGTTGATCTCGGCCGGGTCTTCCGCGGTCGAGATGTTGATGCCGGGCTTGTTCAGGATGTTGAGGCAGGTGTACAGCGACACCGTCTTGCCCGAGCCGGTCGGGCCTGTCACCAGCACCATGCCGTACGGGCGCTGGATCGCGTCCAGCAGCAGTTCTTTCTGGTCCGGGTCGTAGCCCAGCGAATCGATGCCCATCTGGGCCTGGGTCGCGTCCAGGATACGCATCACGGTCTTTTCGCCGAACAGGGTCGGCAGGGTCGAGACGCGCAGGTCGATGGTCTTGGTGGGCGACACGATCAGGCGCATGCGGCCGTCCTGCGGCACGCGCTTTTCCGAAATATCGAGCTTGGACAGCACCTTGATGCGCGACACCAGCTTGTCCTTGATCGAGGTGGGCGGCTGGGCGTGTTCGATCAGCACGCCGTCGACCCGGAAGCGGATGCGGTAGAACTTCTCGAACGGTTCGAAGTGCAGGTCGGAGGCGCCCATATTGACGGCATCCATCAGCATCTTGTTCAGGAAACGCACGATCGGCGCGTCTTCCACCTCGGTGGCGGCGTCGGCCTGGGCCTGGGTCGGTGCGGCTTCCTCGTCCTCGGCGAACTGGATGTCGCCTTCATCGCCGGCCAGGTCGGCGATGCTTTGCTCGGAACTCTTGGTCAGGGTGTCCAGCAGCTTGAGCAGGCTGTCGTGCGGCACGATGACCGGTTCCACCGTCGACTCGGCCTGGAACTTGATCTGGTCCAAGGCCTGGGTATTGGTGGGGTCGGACAGCGCCACCGACATCTTGTTGCCGCGCTTGGAGAGCGGGACCACGCGCTGCGTCACCATCAGCTTGATGTCGATGGCCTTGGGCGGCAGGACTTCGACGTTCAGCGCCGTCAGGTCGAGCAGGGGATAGGCAAAGGTGTCGGCGCAGAAGGCGGCCAGCTCGCGCGCATTGATCGCGCCGCTGCCCAGCAGCACATCAATGAAGTGGGATTTCTCGGCCTGGGCTTTTTTTTGCAGCGCATCCGCCTGCGGCGCGGTCAGGCGCCCCGCTTGCGTCAGGGCCCGGGCCAAACCCGACATGGGTGTGCCGGTTGCCGGGTTGGGTTGAACTGCAGCCATAGGAGGGCACTATCAGATTGATAAGATTGAGTGAGTCTCCGGATGATGCCTGCAGGCATCATTTTTGTAAAGCGCCGCACGATTCACTCTGCGTGACGGGGCTCCGGACGTCGTAATTTCACTACTTTGATAGCCTGGTCCTGGGCTTGCACCACTTCCACGATGCAGTTCCCCACCTTGACCGAGATCGGCGCATCGGGGATGTCCTGTAATACTTCCAGCAACATGCCATTCAAGGTTTTGGGCCCATCCAGCGGGAAGTTTAAACCCAGACGCTTGTTGATGTCACGTAATGCCGTACTGCCCTCGAGCAGGCATTCGCCCTGGGCATCCCAGCCAAAACTGTCGGCGCGCGCCGCGCTCGGGGTCGAGGTGGTGAATTCGCCGATCATTTCCTCGATGATGTCGTCCAGCGTGACCAGGCCCTGCACTTCGCCGTATTCATCGACCACCAGGGCCAGGCGCTCCTTGTTTTCCTGCAGGTTCTGCAGGGCGGCAAAGGCCGGCGTGTCCTGCGGGATGAAGAAGGGGGCGCTCAGCAGGGCGCGGAAGTGCTCGACCGTCAGCTCGTCCTCCTCGTTCAGCAGGGCGATGGCCTTGCGTACGTGCAGGATGCCGCTCACCTGGTTGATCTCGCCTTCATGCACCGGCAGCTTGTTGTGGAAGCAGGTGGTCAGCTGCGCCTTGATCTCGGCCACCGGCAGCGAGAAGTCGAGCGCTTCGACCTGGGCGCGCGGCGTCATGATGTCTTCCACCGAGATGGTGTCGAGGTCGAACAGGTTGAGCAGGATGCTTTTGTGCTTTTTCGGGATAAAGCTGCCGTTTTCCAGCAGCACCGAACGCAGCTCGTCGGCCGACAGCTGGCCTTCGTGGATCTGGCCGGTGGGCTTGATGCGGAACAGGCGCAGCAGGGTGTTGACGAACAGGTGCACGAACCACAGCAGCGGCTTGGACACCGAGAGCAGCGGCCGCAGCACGAACGAGGCCGGCAGCACGATCTGGTCGGCATAGCGCGCGCCGACGATCTTGGGCGAAATCTCGGCCAGCACGATCAGCACGAACACGGTGGCCACGGTGGACAGCGCGATCACATGCTCTTCCAGCCCGAACTGGGTGATGGCGATGGCGGTGGCCAGGGCAATGGCCATGGCGTTGATCAGGGTATTGGCCACCAGGACCAGGGACAGCAGCTGTTCGGTGCGTTCCAGCAGCCACAGGGTGGCGATGGCGCGGCGGCTGCCGCGTTTGGCCTGGTGCCGCAGGCGGAAGCGGTTGGCGGCCATCAGGGCCGTTTCAGCCATCGCGAAGAAGGCCGAGGCGAGGATCAGGAAGGAGAGGGCGGCAAATTGCGCCCACAAGGGAACGGTATCCAAGGTCGTCACGACAAGTCAATAAGAGGGCAATTCTATCATGCTGCCATACTTAATAATTTAATAACTAAAGGAGCGAAGATGCGTTGGATCCTGTTGTGTGCTTGCCTGCTGCTGCCGCTGGCGCAGGCCGAGGTGCTGCCGGAGAAAATGATCCAGCACCTGGCTGCCAACGTCCATGGCGGCTGCCTGAAGGTGGACATGGCGGCGGTGCAGATGAGCGCGGAGGAGCAGGCCAAGGCATGCGGTTGTTCCAGGACCCTGTTTATTGAACGCCTGCGCACCACCCAGGTGACCAGCACCCGCAATCCGACCGACGCCGACCAGGCCGTGGTGCAGGCGGTGGAGGCGAAGGGCACGAATGAGTGCTTCCGGCCGTATGTGGAGCGCAAGCTGGCCGGCGAGTTCAAGACCATTTGCATGGCGCCCCAATCCCAGGCTTTGGCTTTCCTGAAAAAACTGGGCGGGAAAAGGCGGGAGGCAGCCTGCAGCTGCGCGGCCCAGGACCTGGCGAAAGACCCGGAAATGATGAAACTGCCGTCCATGCCGGACGATAAAAAGCGCGCCGACCGGATGTATATCAAGTGGATGGCCGCGCTGGATACCTGCGGCATCAAGTTCTGACGGGACGCAGCGCCGGCCGCTCCAGCAGCGGCCGTGGCGCTGGCCTATAATGCCCGGCATGCGCGACCGGGATGTGACATTGGCGCCAATGCGCCTGGCCATTTTGCCGCCTGCCGCCCTGGCAGGCGTGGTGCGCTACTTCCATATCGAGCATTCCAGCCCCGGCCCGGTCATCGTGCCGTCCACCCCTTGCCCCATGATCGGCTTCTATATCGCCGGCGGCACCCGCTTTGCCGCGCCGGACGGCAGCGAGCGGCGCTGCAGCCAGCCCATGGTGTCGGGCGCCCTGACGCGCCCGACGCCGGCCGTGTGGGAGCCGGGCACCACCTTTATCAGCGCCATGGTGGAGGCGGGCCAGTTCGCGCGCCTGCTGGACATTCCTTTACCGGAGCTGCGCGACACCCTGCTGCCGCTGGACGAGCTGGCGCCGCAGCTGGGCGCGGCCGGCCTGCAGGAGCGCCTGCAGCGCATGAGCGGCAGCATGCAGTGGGTGGCCGCCGTCTCCGACTGGCTGCTGCAGCTGCTGGGCCGGCGCGAAGGGGCGCGCCTGCCGTTTTCGCTGCCGGCCAGCGCGCTGGCGCTGCCGACCGAGGCGATTGCCGGCCATTGCGGCCTGAGTGTGCGCACGCTGGAGCGGCGCTACCTGGCCAGCTACGGCCAGACCATCCGCGACAGCCGCCGCATGGCGCGCTATGTGAAGGCGCTGGGCCGCCTGATGCTGCTGCCGCCGCGCCACGGCCTGCTGACCCGCCTGGCCATGGATTGCGGCTACCACGACCAGGCCCATATGGTGCGCGACTTTGTCCACTTCACCGGCATGCCGCCGGGCGTCCTGATGGAGGGCGCGGCGGCCGACGCGGCCGGCAAGCTGCGCCTGCTGCGCTACGAGGGCGAGTCGCGCCTGGTGGTGACGCGCGAGGACTAGCAGCACCGGCGCGGCGCGCCTGTCGCATCCATACAATACATTTCCCGCCGCTCCCCGTATCGTGGCGCTGCCAACGAAAGGGGGAAAGAATGGAACTGGAAGCAACGCTGGAGCGCGACGGCTATGTCCTGGCGTCGCTCGACGGCCTGATGGAAACCGTGCGCACCAACAGCCTGTGGTACCTGAGCTTCGGCCTGGCCTGCTGCGCGGTCGAGATGATGGAGGCGGCCTCGGCGCGCTACGACATGGACCGCTTCGGCATGTGCCCGCGTCCTTCGCCGCGCCAGGCCGACCTGATGATCGTGGCCGGCACCCTGACCAACAAGATGGCGCGCGCCATGCGCAAGGTGTACGACCAGATGGCCGAGCCGCGCTATGTGGTGTCGATGGGTTCCTGCGCCAATGGCGGCGGCTACTACCACTACTCCTACTCGGTGGTGCGCGGCTGCGACCGCATCGTGCCGGTCGATGTCTATGTGCCCGGCTGCCCGCCGACGCCGGAGGCCCTGCTGTACGGCCTGATGCAGCTGCAGCAGAAGGCGCGGCGCGGCGAGCGCGCCGTCATGCAGCGCGACTAGCGGCTCAGCTGCCGCGGTAGGTCGAATACGACCAGGGCGACACCACCAGCGGCACGTGGTAGTTCTGGTCGGCGTGGGCGATGCCGAACGCGATGATCACCTGGTCGATGAAGCGCGGCTCCGGCAGCGCCACGCCCTGCGCCGCGAAATAGTCGCCGGCGGCGAACACCAGCTCATAGCGGCCGGGGCGCATGGCCTCGCCCTCCAGCAGCGGCGTGCTGCAGCGGCCGTCGGCATTGGTCACATCTTCCTTCAGCAGCGTGCGGCCGCTGCCGGCCAGCGCGTACAGCGCCACGCGTACGCCGGCGCCCGGCTTGCCGTGCGCGGTATCGAGGACGTGCGTGCTCAGTTTTCCCATATCGATTCCTTATCCTGTGTATCCGGCTGATCATATACTGGTACTGCGGCGCCAATATATTATTGCCCATATACCATTCTTTTCAGGCGATCATGAGCAACTACCCGCGCGACCTTATCGGCTACGGCCGCAACCCCGTCCACCCGAACTGGCCCGGCCAGGCGCGCGTGGCCCTGCAATTCGTGCTGAACTACGAAGAGGGCGGCGAGAACTGCGTGCTGCACGGCGATCCGGCGTCGGAAACCTTCCTGTCCGAGATCATCGGCGCCGCCGCCTTCCCGGCGCGCCATATGAGCATGGAGTCGATCTACGAATACGGCTCGCGCGCCGGCCTGTGGCGCCTGCTGCGCATGTTCGAGGAGCGCAAGCTGCCGCTGACCATCTTCGGCGTGTCGATGGCGCTGCAGCGCCATCCGGAGGCGGTGGCCGCGTTCCAGGAGCTGGGCCACGAAATCGCCTGCCACGGCCTGCGCTGGATCAGCTACCAGAACATGGACGAGGCGACCGAGCGCGCCCACATGCAGGAGGCAGTGCAAATCATCAAGGAGCTGACCGGCAGCGCGCCGCAGGGCTGGTACACCGGGCGCGATTCGCCCAATACGCGCCGGCTGGTGGTGGAGCATGGCGGCTTCCGCTACGACGCCGACTATTACGGCGACGACCTGCCGTTCTGGCAGGAGGTGGCGCACACCGGCGCCGATGGCAGGCCGGCCACCACGCCGCAGCTGATAGTGCCCTACACCCTGGATACCAACGATATGCGCTTTGCCGCCATGCAAGGCTTCAACAGCGGAACGCAATTCTTTGATTACCTGAAGGACGCATTCGACGTACTCTATAAGGAAGGGGACCCGGATGGCCTGAACCAGCCGAAGATGCTGTCGATCGGCCTGCATTGCCGCCTGGTGGGCCGCCCGGCGCGCGCCGCCGCGCTGGCGCGCTTCCTCGACTATGTGCAGAGCCATGACAAGGTGTGGATCACGCGCCGCATCGACATTGCCGAGCACTGGCACCAGCACCACCCGTATATGCGAAACGTCTGATATTCAAAATAAGCATTTTCTTATATGGCAGGGTGGTGGAAATGATAGTCTTGCAAGCTGGGACTATTGCGAGGCCAAGATGGCAGAACCGATCCGCTTTTACTACCGTGGCGCCGTACATGAGGTACGCGATGCCGCCCCGACGCAGACCGTGCTGCAGCACCTGCGCGAGGACCTGCACTGCACCGGCACCAAGGAGGGCTGCGCCGAGGGCGACTGCGGCGCCTGCACCGTGGTGGTCGGCACGCTGGCCGATGGCCAGCTGCAGCTGAAGGCGGTCAATTCCTGCATCCAGCTCACCCCGACGCTGGACGGCAAGGCCCTGTTCACGGTGGAAGACCTGCAGCAGCCGGACGGCGCGCTGCACCCGGTGCAGCAGGCGCTGGTGGAATGCCATGGCTCGCAATGCGGTTTCTGTACCCCGGGTTTCGCCATGTCGCTGTGGGGCCTGTACCTGAAGCAGGACGGCCAGTGCGCCTCGCGCAAGGAAATCGACGACTGCCTGTCGGGCAACCTGTGCCGCTGCACCGGCTACCGCCCGATCATCGACGCCGCCCAGCGCATGGGCGAGCTGCCCAAAGTGGCATTCGACGCCGCGCGCGTGGCCGAGCAGCTGCAGGCGCTGAAGCGCGACACGCTGGCGGTCTACAGCGCGCACGGCCAGACCTTCCTGGCGCCGCGCACCCTGGATGAACTGGTGCAGCTGCGCGCCGCCAATCCCGGCGCCACGCTGCTGGCCGGCTCCACCGACGTCGGGCTGTGGATCACCAAGCAGATGCGCGAGCTGGGCGACATCATCTATCTCGGCCATGTGGACGCGCTCAAGGTGCTGCGCCAGCAGGACGGCCTGCTGGAAATCGGCGCCGGCGTCTCGCTGGAGGATGCCTATAACGCGCTGTGCCGGCACTACCCGCAGGAGCTGGGCGAACTGCGCCAGCGCTTTGCCTCGCTGCCGATCCGCAACGCCGGCACGCTGGGCGGCAACGTCGCCAACGGCTCGCCGATCGGCGACTCGATGCCGTGGCTGATCGCGCTCGGCGCGCAGGTCGTGCTGTGCGGCGCGGCCGGCGAACGGGTGCTGGCGCTGGAGGACTTCTACCTCGATTACATGAAGAAGGACCTGCAGCCGGGCGAGTTCGTGCAGGCCGTGCGCGTGCCGCTGCCGCGCGACGACGTGCGCTTCCGCACGTACAAGCTGGCCAAGCGCTTCGACCAGGATATTTCCGCCGTGTGCGCGGCGTTTGCCCTGCGCATGGAGGGCGACGCCATCGCAGAGGCGCGCATCGCCTACGGCGGCATGGCCGCCACGCCCAAGCGCGCCGCGCAGGCGGAAGCCGCGCTGCTGGGCCGCGCCTGGAGCGAGGCCGCGCTGGCCGACGCCATGGCCGCCCTGGCGCGCGACTACGCGCCGCTGAGCGATATGCGCGCCAGCAGTGAATACCGCATGAAGACGGCGCAGAACCTGCTGCGCCGCTTCTGGCTGGAGACGCGCAGCGATGCGCCGCTGGCGGCCAATGCCGTCAATGCCTTTGCCGTGGAGGCGCCATGAACCATCCTGTCACCCCTGAACTGAAGGCCGCCACCTGGACCGGCGTCGGCATTCCGCGCACGCACGAATCGGCCGAGCTGCACGTGCTGGGCCAGGCCACTTATACCGACGACATCCCCGAGCTGCAGGGCACGCTGCATGCGGCGCTGGGCCTGTCGTCCAAGGCGCACGCGCGCATCACTTCGCTCGACCTGGATGCGGTGCGCGCCGCGCCCGGCGTGGTGGCGGTGTATACAGTGGCCGACATCCCGGGCATTAACGACTGCGGCCCGATCATCCACGACGACCCGATCCTGGCCGATGGCCTGGTGCAGTATGTCGGCCAGCCGATCTTCATCGTGGTGGCCGACTCGCATACCAATGCGCGCCGCGCGGCCAAGCGCGGCGTGGTCGGCTACGAGGAATTGCCGGCCATCCTGACGCCGCAGGCTGCCAAGGCGGCCGGCTCCTATGTGCTGCCGCCCATGAAGCTGCTGCGCGGCGACGCGCAGGCGGCGTTCGAAAAAGCCCCGCACCGGGTCAAGGGCCAGCTGTATGTGGGCGGGCAGGAGCAGTTCTACCTGGAAGGCCAGATCGCCTATGCCATCCCTAAGGAGGGCAGGGGCATGCTGGTGCAATGTTCGACCCAGCATCCGAGCGAAATGCAGCACGTGGTGGCGCATGCGCTCGGCCTGCATTCGCACCATGTGACGGTGGAGTGCCGCCGCATGGGCGGCGGTTTCGGCGGCAAGGAGTCGCAATCGGCGCTGTGGGCGGCGTCGGCTGCTATTGCCGCCGCGCGCACCGGCAAGCCGGTCAAGCTGCGCGCCGACCGCGACGACGACATGATGGTGACCGGCAAGCGCCACTGCTTCTACTACGAGTACGAAGTCGGCTACGACGATGAGGGCCGCATCGTGGCCGCCAAGGTCGACATGACCTCGCGCGCCGGTTTCTCGGCCGACCTTTCCGGCCCGGTCGCCACGCGCGCGGTCTGCCACTTCGACAACACCTACTACCTGTCGGACGTGGAGATCCATGCCGGCTGCGGCAAGACCAATACCCAGTCGAACACCGCCTTCCGCGGCTTCGGCGGCCCGCAGGGCGCCATTGCCATCGAATACGTGATCGACGAGATTGCGCGCAACCTGGGGCGCGATGCGCTCGACATCCGCCGCCTGAACTTCTACGGCAAGACGGAGCGCAACCAGACGCCGTATGGCCAGGTGATCGTGGACAACGTGATCCACGAGCTGGTGGCGGAACTGGAGCAGACCAGCGAATACCGCGCACGGCGCGCGGCGGTGGCGGCCTACAATGCTGCCAGCCCGGTGCTGAAGCGCGGGCTGGCGCTGACGCCGGTGAAGTTCGGCATTGCATTCAACGTGACCCACCTGAACCAGGCCGGCGCGCTGGTGCACGTGTATGTCGACGGCTCGGTGCTGGTCAACCATGGCGGCACGGAGATGGGGCAGGGCATCAACACCAAGGTGGCGCAGGTGGTGGCGCACGAGCTGGGGCTGGACCTGGCGCACGTGCGCGTGACGGCGACCGATACCAGCAAGGTGGCGAATACCTCGGCCACGGCGGCATCCACCGGCGCGGACCTGAACGGCAAGGCGGCGCAGGATGCGGCGGGCAAGATCCGCGCACGGCTGGCCGAGTTCGCGGCCCGCACGCTGGGCGGCGAGGCGTCCGCCGTGCGCTTCTATGCCAATGAGGTGCATGCGAACGGCCAGAGCGTGCCGTTCGCGGCGCTGGTGCAGAAGGCTTACCTGGCGCGCGTGCAGCTGTGGTCGGACGGCTTTTACGCCACGCCCAACCTGCACTGGGACCCGAAGACCATGAACGGCCATCCGTTCTCCTATTACGCCTACGGCGCGGCGGTGTCCGAGGTGGTGGTCGATACGCTGACCGGCGAGTGGAAGCTGTTGCGCGCCGATGCCTTGTACGATGCGGGCCAGTCGCTCAACCCCGCCATCGATATCGGCCAGGTGGAGGGCGCCTTCATCCAGGGCATGGGCTGGCTGACCACCGAGCAGCTGTGGTGGAACCCGGCGGGCAAGCTGATGACGCACGCGCCGTCGACTTACAAGATCCCGGGCATTTCCGACTGCCCGGCCGATTTCCGCGTCAAGCTGTTCGCCAACCGCAATGTGGAGGACTCCATCCACCGCTCCAAGGCCGTCGGCGAGCCGCCGCTGCTGCTGCCGTTCTCGGTGTTCTTCGCCATCCGCGACGCGATTTCCGCGGTCGGCGCGCATCGCGTGAACCCGCCGCTGAATGCGCCGGCCACCAGCGAAGAAATCCTGCGCGCCATCGGCGCGGTCGAAGCGGCGCTGGCGCCGGCCACGGCAGGTTGAGATGACTGACTGGCTGACGCCAGCCGGTGCGCCGGCGGTCCTCGTCACGGTCGCGCGCGCCGAAGGCTCGGTGCCGCGCGAGGCGGGCACCCACATGCTGGTCACGGCGCACGGCCAGCAGGACACCATCGGCGGCGGCCACCTGGAACACAAAGCCCTGGCCATCGCGCGCGACATGCTCGCCACCGCGTCCGCCGCTAGCGCGCCGGTACCGGCGCCGCGGCTGGAGCGCTTCCCGCTCGGGCCAAGCCTGGGCCAATGCTGTGGCGGCGTGGTATGGCTGCTGTTCGAAGTGGTGCAGGGCGCGCTGGAAGACGTGCTGGCGCAGTTGCGCCAGCGGCGCCAGGAAGATAGCTGCCGTATCGTGGCCATCGACGGCGCGCCCGAATCGCGCCTGGTGGATGAACGGCACGCGCAAACCCACCTGCGCACCGACGCCGGCGGACGCCGCTGGCTGGTGGACGCCGTCAACGCGCCGAAAGCCCATCTGGTACTATTCGGCGCCGGCCACGTCGGCGCCGCCATCGTGCGCGCGCTGGCCGAGCTGCCCTGCACGGTGACCTGGGTCGACGAACGCGACGCCATGTTCCCCGAACATGTGCCGCCCAACGTAACGATCGAAGCCACCGACACGCCGGAGGCCTGCGTCGGGCAAGCGCCGGACGGCGCCAGCTACCTGGTCATGACGCACAGCCACGCGCTCGACCAGCAGCTGTGCGAAGCGATCCTGGCGCGCGACAATGTCGGCTGGTTCGGCCTGATCGGCTCCAAAACCAAGCGCGCCCAGTTCACCGCGCGCATGGAGGCCAAGGGACTGAGCGCCGCCAGCATGGTCTGCCCGGTCGGCCTGCCGGGTATCGTCAACAAAGCACCGGCCGTCATCGCCGCGTCGGTGGCAGCACAACTACTAATGGTCTGGGAATCCCAGGCGAAAGACTAAAGCATGAACAAGCAATCCAGCGTGCAAGCCTACCGAGCGGGCTTGCTGCATTTTCACGCCGATCCGGCCTTCAACGAACGCGCCCACGCCTGGCATGAGGACGGCCTGCTGGTCGTGGTGGACGGCAAGGTCAGCGCCGCAGGCGACTACGCCACCCTGGCCGCCACGCTGCCGGCGGGCACCCAGGTCAAGGACTATCGCGGCAAGATCATCATGCCCGGCTTTATCGACAGCCACGTGCATTACCCGCAGACCGACATGATCGCCTCGCCGGCGCCGGGCCTGCTGCCATGGCTGGAGCAGTACACCTTCCCGACCGAGCGCCAGTTCGCCGACCCTGCGCACGGCGCGCAGGTGGCCGAGTTCTTCCTCGACCAGTTGCTGGCCAACGGCACCACCACCGCCATGGTCTACTGCACCGTGCACCCGCAATCGGTGGACGCCTTCTTCACCGCCAGCGAAGGGCGCGGCCTGCGCATGATCGCCGGCAAGGTGATGATGGACCGCCACTGCCCCGATTTCCTGTGCGACAGTGCCGAAGGCGGCGCCGAGGACACCGAGGCCCTGATCCAGCGCTGGCATAACAAGGGCCGCTCGCTGTACGCCATCACCCCGCGCTTCGCCCCCACCTCGAGCGAAGCGCAGCTGCAGCTGGCCGGCGAGCTGGCACGCAAGTACCCGGACACCTTCCTGCAGACCCACGTCTCGGAAAACAAGGATGAATGCGCCTGGGTCAAGCAGCTGTTCCCGGAGGCGCGCAGCTACCTGGACGTGTACGACCGCTACGGTATGATGCGTCCGCGCGCCGTCTACGGCCACTGCATCTGGCTCGACGAAACCGACCGCGCCCGCATGGCTGAGACGAAAGCCGCCGCCGCCGTCTGCCCGACCTCCAACCTGTTCCTCGGCTCCGGCCTGTTCGATTTCGAGCAGGCCGACCAGGCCGGCATGCTGCTGTCGCTGGCCACCGACGTCGGCGCCGGCACTTCCTTCAGCATGTTGCAAACCATGAATGAAGCCTATAAAGTAGCGCGCTTGAAGGGCAGCTACCTGCCTGCCATGCGCATGTTCTACCTGGCCACGCTGGGCGCCGCGCGCAGCCTGCACCTGGACGACACGATCGGCAGTTTTGCCGCCGGCCGCGAAGCGGATTTCATCGTCCTCGACCCGCAGGCCACGCCGCTGCTGGCACGCCGCAGCGCCAACACCGACAGCCTGGAAGAACAGCTGTTCGCCCTGGCGCTGCTGGGGGACGACCGCGCCATCGCCGCCAGCTATTCGGGCGGGCGCCTGGTGCATGAGCGGAAGCAGGGCTGACCACGACCCCTGACGCTGAAAGAGAAACCATGCAAAAGAACCTGACCAGCCTGTTGATCGCCACCGCTGTCGCCGCTGCCTTCGCGGCGCCGGCCGGCGCCGCCTCCGGCAACGCCAATGCCGATGCCACCGCGCGCCACTTCGCTTCGCTGGTCGCCGGTCCGGCGCCCAAGACCGCCGAGCTGGCCATGTTCTTCAACAATATGCCGAAGGGCGCCGACCTGCACCACCATTACTCGGGTTCCATTTACGCCGAGCAATACCTGGAGTGGGTCGACAAGCTCGGCTACTGCATCGACAAGACCAGCTGGAGCGTGCAGACCGACAAGGCGGCCGACCGCAAGAACTGCGCCACCGTGGCCGAGCTGGAAAAGGACCCGATCGCCTACCGCTCGCTGATGCACAAGTGGTCCACCATGGACTTCTACAACCATACGCAGAACCAGCTGCCGCCCGACCTGGCCTTCTTCACCACCTTCCTGCGTTTTGACGGCGTTGCTTCGACCAATGGCAACGACGGCCAGAAGCGCCTGAAAGAGCGTGCGATCGCGGAGAATGTCAGCTATATCGAAACCGTATTCGAAATCGCACCGATCACCTTCGACGCCGAATTCGACGGCAAGCTGACCGACGAAGCCGCCTTTGCCGCCTACCTGGCCAAGCTCGAAGCGAGCCCGGCCTTCAACAAGGGCATCGCTGACTACAGCGCCTATGTCGACAGCAGCAGCGCCGGCATCGACGACGAGCACTTCACCATGCGCTACCAGCCGTTCGTGCTGCGTTTCCTGTCGCCGTCCATCGTGTTTTCGCAAATGGCGGCCGGCTTCAAGATCGCCAGCCAGAACCCGAAAGTGGTGTCGGTGAACATTGTCGGCGCCGAGCACTATCCCGTCTCCATGCGCGACTACAAGCTGCACATGCGCATGTTCAAGTTCCTGAGCGCCAAGTACCCGCAGGTCAAGCTGTCGCTGCACGCCGGTGAACTGGCCCTGGGCCAGGTGCCGCCGGAAGGCCTGAAGTTCCACATTGCGGAAGCGATCGATATCGCCGGCGCCAAGCGCATCGGCCACGGCATGGATATCGCCCACGAGAGCCAGCCGCTCGCCATCCTGAAAAAGATGCGCGAGAAAAATATTCCGGTGGAAGTGAACCTGACTTCCAACGAATTCATCCTGGGCGTGAAGGGCGAGGCGCACCCGATTAACATTTACCGCAAGTACGGCGTGCCGTTTGTGCTGTCGAGCGACGATACCGGCGTCAGCCGCAACACCCTGTCGAACGAATACGTGCTGTTTGCCAGCCGCTACAAAACCAATTATGCGGAAGTGAAAAAGCTGTCATATGACAGCATCCGTTACGGCTTCCTGGCCGATGCCGACAAACAGCGCCTGTTGAAACAATTGGACGCGCGTTTCGCCAAGTTCGAAGCCGAGGTAGCAGCTTCGCTGAAGTAAGCTACTTTTTGCGCGCACTTGTGGCCCTTTCGCCACAAGTGCCAGCATTGCGTTACAAATCCCCAAGCTTGCATTTCCCTCCAAGCGGCGCCGATTCTTTATAATGCCGCCTTAAAGCCCCCAGTAATTACCAAAAAACATATAACGATATGCAATTTATTTTGTTTGCGTATAAATACGTAAAGGAAAATGAATTTGTGTTGGAAGGCGCCTTTCAGGCATAGTTGACGGAAAGATACGTCCACTGCATCTGGGAAGTCCCAGGCGTCACAAAATCGTCATAAAGCTGTCGCACCCTTGTCATCAACGGTGCCTAAAATCGCTGGGCGGCTACTATTTTTGCAACATTTTAGTAAAAAGCGCAAATGCGGCAACACTGCAGTAGGTTGCCGACATTTACCAATATTTTGTTCTCTTTTGGGGTATATCAATGATGAATCATAAACGGCTTCGGCTGACGCAAATCGCGTTGAGCCTGTCCATCGCTCTGGCGGCAGCGCCAGCGCTGGCACAGAACACCACTTCCGCGATTGGCGGCCGCATTTCCGCGTCCGACGGCAAGCCAGCATCTGGCGCCACCGTGCACGTGCTGCACGTGGAATCCGGTTCGGTCAGCACCGTGACCACCGATGCCGAAGGCCGTTACGTTGCCCGCGGCCTGCGCGCCGGCGGCCCGTACACCATCACCATCACCAAAAACGGCATCTCCGAGAAGCGTGAGAACGTCTTCGTCGAAGTGGCGGAAACCGCCTCGGTCGACGCCACCATCGGCCAGGCCATGCAGACCGTGACCATCGCCGGCTCCGCTGCCAGCCGCAGCGAGAAGTTCGCGCGCACCACTATGGGTTCCGGCTCCAGCATTTCCTCCGCTGAACTGGCCATCCAGGGTTCGATCCAGCGTAACCTGCAAGACTACGCCCGTATCGACCCACGCGTGTCGCAGACCGACAAAGAGCGCGGCGAACTGTCCGTGGCCGGCCAGAACTCCCGTTTCAACTCCATGACCATCGACGGCGTGGCAGTGAACGACACCTTCGGCCTGGAAGCCAACGGCTCGCCAATGTCCAAGCAGCCGATCTCGATCGAAGCGATCCAGTCGGTGCAGGTGAACGTGGCCAACTACGACGTGACCCAGAAGGGCTACACCGGCGGCAACATCAACGCCGTGACCAAGTCCGGTACCAACACCGTCAAGGGCTCGGTCTACTACGTCTTCCAGAACGAGAAGATGATCGGCGACCGCTACAACCCGACCAACGGCACCTACGTTGAGCCGGCCAAGGCCAAGAACACCACCAAGGGCGCCACCATCGGCGCGCCGCTGATCAAGGACAAGCTGTTCATCTTCGCCAACTACGAAGAGACCGCCTCCCCATCCAAGAACACCATGCCATCGGGCCCGATCGGCTCCGGCCTGACCAACGTCGGCCTGACCACCGGCCAGATCGCTGATGCGGTCACCGCAGCGAAAGCCTACGGCATCGACGCCGGCGTGGTCGGCGAAACCGGCGGCAAGCAGCTGGAAGTGAAAGACAAGCTGGTCAAGCTGGACTGGAACATCAACGACGACCACCGCGCCATGGTACGCTGGTCGAAGACTGAAGAAACCAACCCATTCTTCCCAGGCTCCGGCACCTCCTCCCTGTCCCTGAGCAGCTACTGGTACAACCAGGTCAAGTCGCTGGAAACCAAGGTGGCCCAGCTGACCTCCGACTGGACCTCGAACTTCTCGACCGAGCTGAAATTCTCGGACCGTGACTACAAGTCCGTGCCAGCGCTGAACTCCGTGCTGCCATCGATCCGCCTGAACTTCGGCGGCCCGCTGCCAGACGGCGCCGGCAGCGGCGTGTCCACCTCCGAACGCGGCCTGCTCTTCGGTACCGAAGCCAGCCGTCACCGCAACGTGCTGGGCACCCGCACCAAGGACGTGTACGCTGGCGCCAACTGGTCGCTGGGCGCGCACGAACTGAAGTTCGGCGGTGACCTGAACAGCAACAAAGTCATGAACGCGTTCCTGCAGAACGTGAACGGCGCCTACACCTTCGGCTGTCTGACCAACGTGGCCTACGAATCGCTGGGCGGCAAGATGCTGGCTTGCGACACCAAGGTCAACACCAACGCCGAGTTCGCTGCTGCCGTGCTGGAAAACTTCCGCAAAGGCCGTCCATCGACCTACACCGTGCAAGCTGCACTGCCAGGCCACACCCTGGAAGAAGCGGTGGCCAACTTTACCGCCAAGGACTACGGCCTGTTCGTGCAGGACACCTGGTCCGTCAACGACCGCCTGACCGTGATCGCCGGCGTGCGCCTGGACATGATGAAGATCGATGAGCGCCCATCCGTGAACGCAGCCCTGGCGGCAGCGCCTGGCCCGATCGTGGGCGGCCGCGCCACCGGTGGTTTCGGCCTGGACAACACCCACACCTTCGACGGCCAGAAACTGTGGCAGCCGCGCTTCGGCTTCAACTACAAGCTGCCTGGCGTGAGCGACCGTCCGACCCAGATCCGCGGCGGCCTGGGCCTGTTCCAGGGTTCGGCCCTGGGCGTGTGGATGGGTAACCCATTCCAGAACAGCGGTGTTGCCACCCGCACCCTGAGCTGCTCCAACAGCAGCACCCCGGCTTGCCCATCCGGCATCTTCCAGGCTGACCCAACCAAGCAAGTCACCTCGCTGCCAGGCGCTGTCCCAGCGCAGGCGGTGGACCTGCTGGCCAGCGGCCTGAAGCAGCCATCCGTCTGGAAAGCCAACCTGGCCTTCGATACCGAACTGCCATGGAACGGCGTGATCTTCTCGGCTGAACTGCTGAAGATCAAGACCAACCAGATGGCTTACTACCGTAACGAAAACCTGGGCGCACCAACCCGCAAGGGCACCGATGGCCGCGACCTGTACTGGACCAGCCAGGGTTACAACACCGACTGCTTCAACGCATCGACCGGCGCATCCATCAACACCGGTACCGCTTGCTCGGGCCTGCGTAACCGCGCTGGCAGCAACAACTCCTTCCTGACCGTGTTCAACGCAGTCAACACCAAGGAAGGCTACAGCAAGCTGGCCACCCTGAGCCTGAGCCGTCCGCTGATGAGCGGCTTCGGCTGGTCCATGTCGTACACCTACACCGATTCGAAGGAAGTGTCGCCGCTGACCGCTTCCACCTCGGGCACCAACTGGTTCGCACGTTCCGTGTTCAACCCGAACGAAGAAGTGCTGGCGAACTCCAGCTACCTGGTGAAGGACCGTGTCGCTGCTATGGTCAACTTCCGTAAAGCCTTCTGGGGCAACTACCGTACCTCGGTGGGTCTGTTCTACGAAGGCCGTACCGGCAAGCCATACAGCTGGACCTTCAACAACGACATGAACGGCGACGGCGTCACCGGCAACGACCTGATGTACATCCCGTCCAAGCCAGGTTCGGGCGAAGTCATCTTCAAGGGCGACACCGCTACCAACCACGCCAACGAAGACAAGTTCTGGGCCGTGGTGGAAGGCTCGCGCGCCCTGCGCAACGCCAAGGGCAAAGTGGTTGGCCGCAACACCTCGTTCGCGCCATGGACCAACAGCTTCGACATGCGCATCTCGCAAGAGCTGCCAAGCCTGTTCGCTGGCCACAAGGCATCCTTCACCTTCGACATCTTCAACCTGGGCAACCTGTTGAACAAGCGTTGGGGCCGTGTGTATGACATCTCCTACCAGGGCAGCAGCACCTCCGGCCTGGGCGGCGCGAATGCACGTAGCTTCGTGGATTACGCTGGCGTGGATGCGTCCGGCAAGTACATCTACAAGGTCCGTGACAACCTGGAGGCGTACAACCTGAAGACCGACGCCAACGTGTCGCAGTGGGCACTGCAAGCGACCTTCAAGTACGAGTTCTAAGCGACTCGCCTGAAGTAGCCTGAAACAAAAACGGCCAGCGTAAGCTGGCCGTTTTTTTTTACGCCTGGAGAAAAGCTCAGGCCAGGTACTCCGGTGGCAGGCCGCCTTCTTCGCCCAGGGCCAGGGTGGTTTCGCGGCCGTCTTCCTTGGCTGGCACGCTGATCGGGTCAATCTGGCCGCCTTCCAGCATCAGGTTGGTCGCGCCGTCGCTCAGGTCGCCGCCGCTGACTTGTTCGATTTGTTCTTTGCTCAGGGAAAATGGATGCATGTTGTCTCTCGTTAAAAAGTTAAAAGATAGGGGTGGCCACCCTGCGCACATCATACGCGCAGTTACTAAAAAAGCAATATTGCTTTTATTTAAAAAGTTACCGTGGAGACGGGGGGCGGCGGCCCCCTCTGCGCTTCAGGCGGCGGCGCGGCCGTTGCGCACTTCCAGCGCCTTGCCGTTCTGGATGCCGATCACGCGCTCGGCGGCGTTGATGGTTTCGGGGCGGTGCGCCACCATGATGCGGGTCAGGTTCAGCTCGGCCAGCGCCTGGTTCACGCGGGCCTCGTTGCGCACGTCGAGGTGGCTGGTGGCTTCGTCCAGGGCCAGGATCTTCGGCTCCTTGTACAGGGCGCGCGCCAGCAGCACGCGCTGCTTCTGGCCGCCCGACAGGCTGCTGCCCATATCGCCCACCAGGGTCTGGTAGGCCATCGGCATGGCGGCGATGTCGTCGTGGATGGCGGCCAGGCGGGCGTAGTGCTGCACCTTGTCCAGCCTCGCGCCGCTCTCGAAGAAGCTGATGTTGTCCATGATGGAGCCGGCCAGCAGCACATCGTCCTGCATCACGGTGCCGATCAGGCTGCGGTAGGCGCGCAGGCCGAGCTGGTGTAGCGGGATACCGTCAACCAGGATCTCGCCTTCGGTCGGGGGCAGCAGGCCCAGGATCAGCTTGCATAAGGTGGTCTTGCCGCAGCCGCTGGGGCCGACCAGGGCCACGCTCTGGCCGGCCGGGATATGCAGGTCGATGCCGTCCAGGATCCACGGCTCGCCCTCGGCATAGCGGAAGCGCACATTGCTCAGGGTGATGGCGGGAGCGATGCGGCTGACGTCGGCCTCGAAGGGATCGTCCGGCTCGGCCGGCTCCTTGACGATGTCGGCCAGGCGCTCGGCATGCATGCCCAGCATCTTGACGTTGACGAACAGGTCGACCAGGCCAAAGATGCGGCTGGTGAAGGTGGTGGAAAAACTGGTGAAGGCCATCAGCATGCCGACCGTCAGCGCATTGTCCATGACCAGCAGCGCGCCCACATAAAACAGCAGCAGGCCCTGCACGCCCGAGATGGCGGAATTGCCGACCTTGAACAGGATGCCCAGTTTCTGGGTCTGGATGTCGCGGTTGATCACGTCCTGTTTCAGGTTGAGCCAGCGCGCGCGCCGCTCCACCTCGCGCCCGAACAGCTTCAGCGGCACGATGGCGCGCACGGTTTCCAGGAAATGGCTGTTCTCCTTGGCCGACAGCACCAGGCGCTCCTGCGAGGCGGCGCGCAGCGGGTGGTAGGCCAGCACGCGCAGGGCGACGTAGGCGGCCAGGCCGAGCAGCACGATGCAGGTCAGCCTGGGGCTGTAGGCCAGCATCATGCCGAAGGCGAGCAGGGTCATCAGGCCGTCCAGCATGCTTTCCACAAACAGGCTGGTGAGCGTGGTCTGGATCGAGGTCATGCTGCCAAAGCGCGACACCACGTCGCCCAGGTGGCGCTTTTCGAAATAGCTGGCGGGCAGGCGGGTCAGGTGGGTGAAGACGCGGGTCGACCATTGCAGCGCGACGTCGGTGCCCCAGCGCATCAGCACCCAGCTGCGCGCCAGGCTGATGGCCGACTGCGTCACCAGCAGCAGGCCAAAGCCCAGCACCAGCACCTTGAGCAGTTCGCGGTCACCGTTCACCACCACTTCGTCGATCACGAACTGGTTGAACAGGGGGGCGGTGATGGCAAAGATTTCCAGCGCCACCGCTAGCATGATGACCTTGGCGATGGCCCAGCGCAGGCCGACCACCTTGCCGGTCAGCTCGGAGATCGAGACCTTTTTCGCTTCCTTCTTTTCTTCGAACTCGGGTGTCGGGCTCAGTTCCAGCGCCACCCCGGTGAAGTGTGGCGACAGCTCCTGCAAGGTGTAGTTGCGTTCGCCGGTCGCCGGATCGTGGATGGTGGCCGTCAGCTTGCCGCGCAGGTCGCGCTTGATGCTCGACAGCACGACGAAGTGGTTCAGGTTCCAATGCAGGATGGCCGGCAGCTGCAGCTGCGACAGGTGCTCCAGTTCCAGGCGCAGCGGGCGCGACGACAGGTGCAGGCTGCTGGCATGGCGCATCAGCTGGTTCAGGGTGGCCCCTTTCAGGCTGATGGAGAACTTGCGGCGCAATTCGGCCAGGTCGGTCTGGTGGCCGAAGTGCGCGGCCACCATGGCGATGCAGGCCAGGCCGCATTCGCTCGATTCAGTTTGCAGGATGGTTTTCATTCGTCATTCTTCTGCCGCGGGGCGATGGCGATCAGCGGTTCGGCAATCCACTCCCAGATCCTGCGCCGGTCTTGCACGATGTCGGCTTCCAGCGTCATGCCCGGTTTCAGCGCCAGGCGTTCGCCGTACACCTGGATCTCCTGGCGCGCGAGCTTGACGCGGATGCGGTACAGCGCCTCGTTCGGGGCGCCGCCATGCGCCACGTTGCCGAGGATGGTGCCGGCGATATTGCCCGGCAGCTCGCTGGGGGCGAACGGGGTGCGGCTGACGTCGATGATCTCGCCGCCGTGCAGGCCGAACTTCTGGTAGGGGAAGGCCTGGTAGCGGATCAGGACTTGCTGCCCGGGCTTGACGAAACCGGCGGTGCGGCTGGGCGCGTACAGGTTGGCTTCCAGCGCGCTGGCATCGGCCGGGCCGGGGACCAGCGTGGCCAGGGCCTGGCCGGCGCTGAGCGCCTGGCCCACATGGTAATTGAGGGCGGTGAGGGTGCCCGACTGCGGCGCCACCACCAGGGTGCGGCGGCGGTCATGGTTTTGCACCGACTCCTGCTCCAGGCTCGCTTCCGCGCGCTTGAACTGGGCCAGTTCGGCATCCAGGTCCTTGTCCCACTGCTCGCGTTCGGCGCGCAGGTCGACCAGGGTACTGGCCAGCTGGTTCTGGCTGCGCGCCAGTGCGCTCAGGCGCGACTCGACATCGATCAGCTCTTCCTGTTTCTGCTGTGCCTGCGCCTGCGAGACGAAGCCGCTGGCCTGCAGCGTTTCGTACTTGCTGACGCTTTGCTGGGCCAGGGCCTTGCGGCGCGTGGCCAGCCTGACTTCGTTGCCGAGCTGGATTTGCTCGGCTTCTGCATTGGCGATGCGGGCGTCGAGGGCGCGCTGCTTTTCGCGCGCGAGCGCAATGCGCGCCGTGCGTTCCGACTGCAGCGCCTCGCGGCGGATGGCCAGTTGCTGGGCGATCAGCGTGCTCAGTTCGCCGCCGCCCTGCTGCCGGTCGGACGACAATTCGAACAGCACGTCGCCGGCCTTGACGCTGCTGCCTTCGGCCACCAGCGCGCGCACCAGGGTGCCGGCCTGCGGCGTGGTGATGGCCAGGGCGCCGTTGACGGGCACCACCAGCCCGCCCACCCGCGCTTTCTGCGTGAAGCTGCCGAGCGCGACAAACGCGACGAAAGCGATGGCAATGGCGAACGACACCATGGCCACCATGGTGCCCGGAATGGTATGCGTCAGGCGGATCGAGCCCAGCCAGCTAGCCGACTGCGCCTGCGCCACCTCCGGGCGGAACAAGGGCTGCGTCGCGGCTGGCGGGGTGGGCGCGTCCGCTTGCTTCATGCGGTCATGGCCTTGAGCAAGGTGTCGCCGAGCGGGAAGCCGCTGCGTCTTTCCATGCCGAGGAACATCGGGCTCGGGTTCGCTTCCAGGAAGTAGTAGCGTCCGTCGTGGTCGCGGCGCCAGTCGATGGCGGTCCAGTTCAGGTCGAGGCTGCGCATGATGGCCGGCACCAGGGCCGCCTGCGCGGGCGGCAACTCGATCGGGCGGATCTCCATGTCGCGGTCGGTGCGGAAGTCGATATTGCCGCTGTTCAGCTCGGCAGTAAAGAGCTGGTCGCCGATGGCGTAGGTGCGCACGTTGGTGCCGGCCACGAACTGCTGCAGGGTGATCGGCGCCAGCGCCAGCGCCTTGCTCATATGGGCGCTTTCCAGGTGCTGCGGCGTAATGCGTTCGGTATGGGCGCCGCCGTACACCGGCTTGAAGATCACGTCACCTTCCGCCGCGCAGAAGGCGCGCGCCTGCTCGATATCGTTGCCGATATAGGTGCGCGGGATGGTCGCGCCGGCCTGGGCCGCCAGGCGCAGCTGGTGCGGCTTTTCCTGGTGCGACTGGAACGCGGTCCAGGAATTGAACCAGCGCGTCGGCAATTCAGCCTGGAACCAGGAGCGGATGCAGGCCATGCTGTCGTAATAGGCAATATCGTCCAGGCTGCCGCGCGGGGCGCGCGCACGCGTGCCCTGGCCGACGCCGCAGAAATTGCGCCAGTAGACCGAGCCGATCTGTTCCAGGTCGAGCAGGGTGCCGTCGGCCAGGCGCAGGGTGCCGCCGCCATGTTGCGGGCGCAGGCTCAGCTGCAGTTCGCCGGGGAACCTGGATGTATCGATCAGGTGGGCCTGGAAGCCGCCAGCGGCCAGGCTGGCAAGCATGTGGGTGACGTGGGCGTCGCTGGGGTGTCCGAGAACGATGTGTTTCATGCTGGATTTTCTTGGCAAGGATGGCCGGCGCCGGCCATCCTGGGGTTAGGGCAGCTTAGATCTCTTCAGCTGGCAGGCCGCCTTCTTCGCCGATGGCCATGGTGGTCAGCTCGCCACCGTCTTCGTTCAGCTTTTGGGTCGGCTGCAGGCCGGTTTCGTAGTTCAGGATGCTGCACTCACCGCCGCCTTCGCGCAGCACATTGCTTACTTCGGTGCCGCCGCTGACTTGTTCGATCTGCTCTTTGCTCAGGGAAAACGGATGCATAGTTACTCCTAAAAAAGTAGTAAGTAGATAATATTAAGGATTTTACAATCCGGCCCGAATCATACTCAATAAATAGTCATGTAAATGTCGCGGATTATCACTACTTAAATTTATTGGCGATGTTGATAACGCGCCGCGGGCGGGCGGTGCAGCGGAGGTTTTTTTTGTGTTTTGGCGCTGTACAATGCGTGCTTTCGCCGTCATTGCTGCCGCCCCGATGAAAGCCGTTTTCCCCCTGCTTGCCGCTGTGAGCCTGTTCGCTGGATGCGCCGCGCCGCGCCCGGAGCACCACGTTGAGCTCAACTTCGCCGCGCTGAACGACCTGCACGGCCACCTGGAAGCAACGCGTTTCGATGAAGGCGGCAAGGCGGGCGGCATCGATGCGCTGGCCGCCACGCTGCACGCCTGGCGCCAGGAAGATCCGGAGCTGCTGCTGGTGGGGGCGGGCGACATGATCGGCGCCAGCCCGGCCATGTCGGCCATGTTTGCCGACGAGCCGACCATCCAGGCCCTGAACCTGATCGGCATGCGCGCCACCTCGGTCGGCAACCACGAATTCGACAACGGCCGCATCGAGCTGCTGCGCCAGGCCAAGGGCGGCTGCGCCAATTCGCCGCGCCCGGACAAGGCTTGCCAGTTCGGTCCGCACGAGGGCGCGAAGTTCAGCTACCTGGCGGCCAATGTGATCGACAGCCGCACCAGCCAGCCGCTGTTCCCCGCTTACCGTATCGAGGAAGTGAAGGGCGTGAAGGTGGCGCTGATCGGCGCCGTGCTGAAGGCGACGCCGGAACTGGTGGCGGCCGGCGGCGTCGGCGGCCTGCAATTCATCGACGAAGCGCAAGCCGTGAACCGCCTGCTGCCCGAATTGCGCGCGCAGGGGGCGACGGTGTTCATGCTGCTGATCCACCAGGGCGGCCATACCAAGGCGCGCTACGACCAGCAATACTGCCAGGACCTGGACGGCGATATCGTCGATGTGGTGAAGCGCCTTGATCCGGCGGTACGCGTGGTGGTGAGCGGCCACTCGCACAACGGCTACCTGTGCCGGGTGGACGGCAGGCTGGTGACCCAGGCCGAGCGCTACGGCCATATGCTGTCGCGCATTTCGCTGGTGGTGGACCGCCAGACCGGCCAGGTGGTCGATACCAGCGCGCGCAACATCGTGGTGGAGCCGGGCAAGCATGCCGCCGTGCCGGCAGTGGATGCCTTGCTGGCGTCGCTGCGCGCGCGCAGCAGCGTGGAGCTGGGCAAGCCGGTGGCGCGCCTGGCGGTGCCGTCGATCAGCCGCACCCTGATGCCCAACGCCGACGAATCGCCGCTGGGGCAGCTGGTGGCGGACGCCATCCTCGCTTCCGGCCGCAAATGGGGCGCGCAGCTGGCCTTTACCAATACCGGCGGCATCCGCACCCACCTGGAAGCCGGCGCCGGCCAGGTGGTCAACGTCGCCAATGTGCAGGCGGTGCTGCCGTTTGCGAATGAGATCGTGGTCATGAACCTGACGGGCGCCCAGATCATCGCCCTGCTGGAAGGGCAGTGGGGCGGCGTGGAGGCCGACAAGCGCGGCGTGCTGCAGGTGTCGGAAGGCTTTACCTACGCCTGGGATGCGCGCCAGCCGCTGGGCCAGCGCATCGTGCGCGAAAGCGTCAAGCTGAACGGCGTGGTGCTGGACGATGGCGCCAGCTACCGCGTGGCGGTGTACAACTTCCTGGCCGAAGGCAACGACGGCTTCGTCACCTTCCGCCAGGGCAGCAACCTGGCGCCGACCGGCGTGCGCGATACCGATTCGCTGCGCAGCTACCTGCAGCGCCTGGAACATGACAACAAACCGGCCGGCACCCATGGCGCCGTCCCGCGCATTGTGCGCATCAAATAAAGAAAGGATGGCTATGCGCCGTTATCTCCTCGCAGCCGCGCTGTCGTGCTGCTTCGCCTCCGCCCACGCCGCATTCCAGGTGCCGGGCTTCGAGCTGGTGCAGACCGCGCCCATCGAGACCACGCTGAAAAGCGACGACCTGCGCGGCCCGATCGAAGTGTGGAGCGAAATGTTCGACAACGCCAAATCGGAAATCTGCATCGGCCAGTTCTACGTGGCCAGCGTGCCCGGCGCGCCGTTCGAGAAAGTGATCGAGCGCCTGGAAGCGGCCGGCAAGCGCGGCGTGAAGATCCGCTTCCTGATCGACAAGAAGGGCGTCAGCGGCCTGTCGGAAAAGGCCACGGTGGAACGCCTGCGCGCCATCCCCAACCTGGAAATGCGCGTGCTGGATGTGAACCAGCTGACCGGCAACGGCATCATCCACGCCAAGTACCTGATAGTGGACCGCAGCATCGCCTTCGTCGGCAGCCAGAACTTCGACTGGCGCGCTTTCACCCACATCCACGAGACCGGCCTGCGCATCAGCGACGCCAAGGTAGCGGCCCAGGTGCAGGCCGTGTTCGACCAGGACTGGAACGCCCAGGCCGCGCTGGCCGCCGGCAAGACCGTGGCGCCGCTGCAGGCCAAGGCCGCGATCCTGGCCAGCGCCCCGAACGCTGCAGCAATGGTCTCCGCCGTGCCGGCCGACGCCAGCTTCCTGGTCGCCAGCCCGGCCGCCTACAACCCGGTCGGCGTAGCCGATTCGGAAGCCGTGCTGCCGGCGCTGCTGGCCGACGCCAAACAGGAGATCCGCGTCTCCATGCTGGACTACGCGCCACTGAGCTACGGCCCGAACGGCACGCGCCCGTTCTACGCCGTGGTCGACAACGCCCTGCGCGCCGCCGCCACGCGCGGCGTCAAGGTCAAGCTGCTGGTGTCCAACTGGAACACCGAGAAGCCGGCCATCAGCCACCTGAAATCGCTGGCCATGCTGCCGAACGTCGAAATCCGCATCGTCACGCTGCCCAAGGCGAGCACCGGCTTCATCCCGTTTGCACGCGTGTGGCACAGCAAGACCATGGTCATCGACGGCAAGCTGGCCTGGATTGGCACCAGCAACTGGGCCGGCGGCTACTTCGACCTGTCGCGCAACCTGGAAGTCGTGATGCGCAACGAAGCCATGGCCAAGCGCCTGTACGCGGTGCAGGAACAGGCATGGTCCTCGCCCTACGCGCAGCCGATCGACATCAACAAGGACTACCCGAAACCGAACAAAGGTAAAGAAGAATGAAGAAACTCGCACTGATCGCCGCCCTGGCCGGCGCCTTCGCCGCCAACAACGCCCTGGCCTGGGGCAACAACGGCCACCGCATCGTGGGCGCCATCGCCGACAACCTGATCAAAGGCTCCAACGCCGAGAAGCAGGTCGGCGCGCTGCTGCAGCCGGGCGAGAACCTGGAAAAGATCGCCAACTGGGCCGACTGCGTGAAAGGCACCTTCTGCGGCCCGCAATCGCAGGAAATGAACGACTACGTCGCCGCGCACCCGAAGCACAGCGAATACCATTACACCGACGTGCCGTTCCAGCTGACCGAATACCACCTGCACGGCGTGGGCACCGCCGAACACGATATCGTGCAGACGCTGCAGCAATGCATCGCCACCCTGCAAGGCAAGGGCGACGGCAAGTTCAGCAAGCGCCAGGCGCTGCTGATCCTGACCCACCTGGCTGGCGACATCCACCAGCCGCTGCACGTGGGCGCCGCCTTCGTCGACAAGGAAGGCAAGTTCGTGGTGCCGAAGGACGAGAAGGAAGTCGACTCGCTGAACATCTTCGACTCGCGCGGCGGCAACAACCTGCAGATGGATGAAGCCGCGCTGAAAGCAGCCAGCGCCAAGACCATCCCGGGCGAAGACGCCGAAGTATCGAAGTACCCGACCAAGCCGTTCCACTCCTACTGGGACACCACCGTGGTCGACTACGCCATGCGCCGCAGCAGCCAGCGCACGGTGGACGGCTTCAGCCAATGGGCCATCAACGGCAAGCCAGCCATTACCCGGGCCAAGGGCGACGTCAGCACCTGGCCCGCGCAATGGGCCAACGACTCGCTGGCCGTCTCCAAGCAAGCCTACGCCGACGTGAAAGTAGGCCTGGCCACCAAGCAGACCAGCCGCAGCGGCGCCAGCTACACAGTATGGGCAATGAGCGTGCCGGACAGCTACCCTGTGCCATCCTCCGCTATTGCACGCGAACAGCTGATCAAAGGCGGCTACAACCTGGCCGCCATGCTGCAAAAAATCTGGCCTTAACCAAAACCAATTCGGGGTCAGGTCTGACAATCGGACAATCTATGCGCTTCGCGCATAGATTGT